>JBCBXS010000087.1:0-8997 GCA_039816475.1 Pseudomonadota bacterium
CTCGACCTCTCGGTCTCCGCCCCGGATTTGGCGGCCTGACATCGTGCGGTCTGTCTTCGCTCTCATTCGACGGGATCTGCGGCTTGCGGCACGCGACGGCAGTGCGCTCGGGACAGCGCTCGGCTTCTTCCTGATCGTCGTTGCGCTCTTTCCCCTCGGCCTTGGGCCGGACCTGAAGCTGCTCTCGCGACTAGCCCCCGGCGCGCTCTGGATCGCGTTGCTGCTGTCGGCCCTACTCTCACTCCCGCAGATGTTTGAGCGGGACTTTGCCGATGGTTCACTCGAGGCGATGGCGTCGGGTCCTGTCCCTCTGGAGATGACTGTCGCGGCCAAGGCGCTGGTGCACTGGCTGACGACCGGCGTGCCGCTTGCGATTGGCGCGCCGGTGCTTGGGCTGCTCCTCAACCTCGACCTCAGTGTCGCGCCGATCCTGCTGGCGACGCTTCTGATCGGGACGCCTGCCATCAGCTTCCTGGGCGCAGTCGGCGCAGCGCTGACCCTGAAGGCCCGCCGCGGAGGCCTCGTCGTCGCGGTGCTGATGCTGCCGCTCTACATCCCGACGCTGCTTTACGGGATTACCGCCATTTCAGCTGTCGTAACCCCACCGGGAGATGCGGTCGCAGCGCTCGCCATGCTCGGCGCAGTGTCGCTATTCAGCCTGATTATAGGACCTTTCGGCGCCGCCGCCGCATTAAGGTATCAGTTGCACTAACGAAAACGTCACGGCGCTCGGGGTTTGAGCGCACCGTATGTCGTCTTCCGGCGGCCACGAAATTTCCCTATGTACCGGGCGCATGACGCAGAGTTTGACGCAAAAACTGGCAAACCCGACCCGCTTTCTCAGCTTTTCGTCGTGGCTGATGCCGACGCTGGCTGTTGCAGCGGTCGTCGTGATCGGGATCGGGCTTTACCAAGCCTTCTTTGTCGCGCCGGTCGACTATCAGCAGGGCCATACGGTCCGCATCATGTTCGTGCACGTCCCGAGCGCGTGGCTCGCGATGATGGGCTATGGGCTGATCGCGGTGTCGAGTTTCGGCTTTCTGGTATTCCGCCATCCGCTGGCTGATGTGTCCGCGAAGGCTGCGTTGCCGATTGGCGCGGCGTTCACATTTCTAGCGTTGGTGACCGGCTCCCTCTGGGGCAAGCCGATGTGGGGCACCTACTGGGTGTGGGATGCGCGCCTGACGTCCGTGCTGATCCTCTTCTTCCTTTATATCGGGCTCATGGCGTTGCGTGGGGCGCTCAGCGACGACGAGGCGCTCGCCGGTAAGCTCGCCGCGGTTCTCGCGCTCGTCAGCGTTGCGATCATTCCGTTCATTCGTATTTCGGTCGAGGGGATTTCGATCCCCTGGCTCGGTATCGAAATTGCGGGCTGGAACACACTGCATCAGCCCTCGAGCGTGCTGAGAACCGATGGGCCGGCCATCCACTCGAGCATTCTCTATCCTCTGCTGATCAACGCGCTCGGCTTCACGTTGTTGTTCTTCGCGCTGCATCTGAAGGCGATGCGCAACGAGATCTACCGCCGCCGCCTTGCGGCGTTGCGCCGGTCTGAGATTGCAGCCGCCCGCGTCCCGGCACGCGGCGTCGTGTCCGTCAGCGACACCACCGGGCCCGAGCCGGATGCTGCGACATGATCGATCTCGGTAAGCACGCAGCGTTCATCTGGGCGTCGTACGGCATTGTGCTGGTGACCTTACTCGTCTTGATCGCCTATCTCGCCCTTTCGGGTCGAGCGACAAAGCGGGCCATCGCCGAGCTGGAAGCGCGCGGTATCAAACGGCGGGCGCGCCGTGACTGAAACACCTGACGCAACCGTTCGAGAGGCAGCCGCCGCGACCGACACCGGAGAGACCGCACAGTCTGCCAAGCCGGCGAAGACGCGCGCGCAGCGGATGTGGGTCCCGCTCGGCGTCTTCGGCTTGATCGCAGTCTTGTTTGCAGGCTCACTCTTCTCCGGTGATCCCTCGAAGCTGCCGTCAGCGCTTATCGGCAAGCCGGCGCCATCGCTCGCCCTGCCGGCGATTGCCGGGTTGCCCCGCGGCGACGGCGCGATGCCGGGGTTCAAGACCGCCGACCTCCCGGATGGCAAAGTCTCGATCGTCAACTTCTGGGCGTCGTGGTGCGGCCCCTGCCGCGTCGAGCACCCGCAACTGATGCAACTCGCAGAGCGCGAAGACCTCCACGTCACGGGCATCAACTACAAAGACAGCGAAGCCAACGCGCGGCGATTTCTCGCCCAGCTTGGCAACCCCTATCAGGCGGTCGGCAAGGACGTGAATGGCAGTGCCGCGATCGACTTCGGTGTTTACGGCATGCCCGAGACGTTCGTGCTCGATGGCCAGAAGCGCATCATCTATCGCCACGTCGGGCCGATCTCGACGGCTGATATGGAGGGGGCGATGAAGACGGCCATCGCGCGCGCGAAAGCTGCGCGGACACAGTGAAGCCAGACTGACTTCTGAAGCGCCGGCGCATGGTTTCTGCCGTTGGCCCACATCAGCCCCAGATCTCCAGGCGTAGCCCGCGCGCGTCCCGGGTCGGCAGCTCAGGAAACCGGATCGCGTCCCCTCTCATCAGCCGCGACGCAGTCCATGAATTAACGGTTGCATCGAGAATGTCGTCGGCCCCGGCATGTTTGGCGAGCAGATGCTTGGCGTTGAGGAAGGCGTCCGTGAACCCTGCTTTCGCGAGGAGGCGTCGCCGCTCAGCCATTCCGTCGGGGTTGATGCGCGACTTGATCTTCTTCGGCGTTGCAATCGGCTCGCATCCGTTTAGCGCCCAGAACGCCACTTCCGGATGCACCTCGCGGACGCGGTCCTGCAGCGCCGGCGTCATCAGGGCATCGACCTCGCGGATCTTTGGGAAAATGTTGAAGGCCTGCTTCGAGACCTTCCGCGGCGGATCAGAGGTCTCGAACGCGCGCGCGCATGCATCGCCGTAGTCGGCACAGGCCACCGCCGCGCGCGACGGGACGGCGAAGACGCTCGATTGCCGCGCGCCGAGGACACGGCGGGCTGCGATGTCGGCGTCGCGACCGCCAATGCCGGTTTGGTCCGGTAACCCAATCGGGATGTCGATCGCGATTGCGGCTGGCTGCTCGGGAAGTGCGAGAATGTCGGCGAAGGTTGCGAGTAACCGGACCTCGGCCTGCTCTGGTGCGCCAAGCGGATAGATGACGGCGACCCAGCCGCTGCGGCAGCCGTCAATGCCGGCGACGTATTCCGTCATGTCGAGACATGCGTAGACGGGACCGGTGTGACGTCCCGCAGCTTGGGGAGCGCTGCCACGAGACGAAGATCACGAGTATCGCCCTGGTCAGAAAGCGTCAGTGCGACACCGGCGGTCGCGCGGCCGAACGCGTTGACCCCGCCACGGCCTTCGATGAGCGTGTGGCCAATCGCGAGCGCGGTGAAGAGGTCGCCCGTCCCGTTCGGCGCCCGGTCCGTGCGTGGGACTGTGAAGGCTACGCTGAGATCGTCATCCGGCCCCACCGCAACGTTCGCGATGTGATCACCACCGCTGGCAATCCCGACCGATGTGGTGACTACAGTTCGTTTTCCGCGGCTTTGTCCGGCGATCGGGCGTGCGATCCGTGCGACCTCGCCATAGCTCGCAGCAGCAATGGCCTGAGCGTCGTCGGCACAGCCAGCGATCACCGACAACTCGAAGACGTTCGGCGTGATGATGTCGGCGAGGGGGGCAAGGTCTTCGATCAGAGCTGCGATTGTGGTGTCTGGGAGATAGGCGCCGTTCGGCCAGTCACCGAACACCGGATCAACCGCAATGACCGGCGTGGTCCTGGTCCGAGCACGCTGGCGGACCATCCGGATGGCGTCGGCTGCAAACGCCACATGCCCGTCCGTTGGTAGATACCCGGTGATGACGGCATCGATCTCCGCCAGGGTCCCGCGTTCATCAAGCACGCGCAGGAGGTCTCGGAGTGCCGCGGGTGGTGTGGCGCCGCCGGCGGTCAGGCCGTGGCCCGGATGGTTCGAGAGAAGCACCGTTGGCAGTCCGATCACGTCGTGGCCGAGCGCCTGCAACGCAGGGCGCATAGCAGTTAGGCCGACGTAGCCAGCCGCAACTTCCGACGAGATCGCGAGAACCGTTGGCATCGCGGATATGTTCCTTTTTGCGGCGCGCACGACAGCGGAGGTTGCGTTGACCGGCGCGGAGCGTATCAGAGAGACCCATGACCGCCAGCCGTTCGCGCCCTGCAGCGCTCGCGCTGCGCGGGGAATCCCTCAGACGAGATTGATCCCATGGCCATCGTCCCGCGCAGAAGCGCTCTGTACATGCCCGGTGCGAACACCCGGGCGCTTGAGAAGGCGAAGACGCTGCCCGCCGATTGCCTGATCCTTGATTTGGAAGATTCCGTCGCGCCGGACGCTAAGGCGACGGCGCGCGATCAGATCAAAGCTGCCATCGCCGACGGTGGATTTCCGGGCCGCGAGGTCGTCATTCGCGTCAATGGCGTCGGCACGTCCTGGCTCGGCGATGATCTTGCGATGGCAGCCACCGCGTCGCCCGATGCGGTCCTCGTTCCGAAGGTCTCGAACCGAGAAGACGTGGATGCGATCCGCGCGGCGATGGCGGAGGCAGGCGTCGCGGGCGGCGTGCCCGTGTGGGCCATGATTGAGACCGCCGAGGCGATCCTGAAGCTTCCTGAACTCGTCGCGGCATCGCCGTCGGATCGGCACGCCGTGACGTGTTTCGTCGTCGGCGCGAACGATCTCGTGAAGGAAACACGAATGCAGCTCGATGCCTCGCGCAGTCAGGCCCAGTACTGGCTCGCAGCTATCGTGACGGCCGCGCGCGCTGGCGGCATCGACGTGCTGGACAGCGTCTACAATGACTTTCGCGACATCGAAGGCTTCAAGGCGGAGTGTGCTGCAGGCCGCGATCTCGGCATGGACGGCAAGACGCTGATCCACCCGGGCCAGATCGAGATCGCAAACGAGACATTCCGGCCAGGCGACGACGCTGTCGCCGATGCCCGCGCGATCCTGGATGCGTTCTCGCGACCTGAGAGCAAAGGCCTCGGCGTCATCAATATGGAGGGCCGGATGGTCGAACGCCTGCACGCCGAGATGGCAGAACGCACCGTCGCGATCGCCGACGCAATCGCCTCGAAGTCGTCCTGAACAGGGAGATCACAGGTATGCAGAAGACCTCCGCCGGTCGGTTCTTCGAAGACTTCGCCGTCGGTGACGTGCTTGCGCATGCGACGCCGCGAACGATCACCAGCGGTGATGTCGCCGTCTATCAGGGGATCTACGGCAGCCGGTTCGCCGTGCAGTCGTCAGCGCCCTTCGCCCGGGCGCTCGGTTATCGCGATGCCCCGGTGGACGATCTGATCGTGTTCCACATCGTGTTCGGCAAGTCCGTGCCGGATGTGTCGATCAACGCGGTCGCCAATCTCGGCTACGCCGAGTGTCGCTTCCTCCGGCCGGTCTACGTCGGCGACACGCTTTCGGCGCGCTCGAAGGTGATCGGCGTTCGCGAGAACTCGAACGGCAAGACCGGTGTCGTTTACGTGCGCACCACCGGGACTGCGCAGGATGGCGCAGCGGTGCTGGAGTTTGTGCGCTGGGTGATGGTGCGCAAGCGCGATGCGGGAGCTGCTGCTCCCGAGCCGGTCGTGCCGGAGCTTGCAGACGCCATCGATCCCGCGTCCGGCAGCATCGCCGTCCCGTCGTTCGGTGCCGCCGCCTACGACTTTGAAGCCGCCGGCGCACCGTTCCGCGCATCCGATTATGAGATCGGCGAGAAGATCGAACACGTCGACGGTATCACCGTCGAGGAAGCCGAGCATCAGATTGCAACGCGGCTCTACCAGAACACCGCCAAGGTCCACTTCGATGCGCTCGCGCAGAAGGACAGCCGCTTCGGGCGGCGGCTCATTTACGGCGGTGTCGTCATCTCGCTTGCCCGCGCGCTCAGCTTCAACGGGCTCCAGAACGCGTTTCACATCGCGGGGATCAACGGTGGCCGCCATGTCCTGCCATTGTTTGCCGGCGACACGGTCTACGCCTGGAGCGAGGTGGTTGACCGGCAGTCCCCCGAACACCGGTCCGATATCGCGGTGGTTCGCCTGCGCACGGTCGCGACCAAGGATCAGCCCTGCGGCGACTTCCCGGACCCGGCTGGCGACGACGAGGCGGCCAAGTCTGTCATCCTGGACCTCGATTACTGGGTCGCAATGCCGGCCTGAAGGTGCAGCGAGCGCACCTCAGCCCTTAACGGCCGGTTACTTAAAACTCAGCGAACGACACGTTCCTTTAACCGTATCACCAGACCTCGCGGTTAACCTGAGCGATGGGGTGGCCTGCGCGCGCAGGCCAATTGTCGGACAACCTTCGTCTTCGGGTCGCTCGTGCCGCATCGCGTTGCAGTTATTGGAGCTGGGATCGCAGGTCTCGCGTGCGCGCGTGCCTTGCGGCAGGCGGGCTTCTACGTCGATCTGTTCGAGAAAGAGAAAGGTGTCGGCGGGCGCATCGGGACCACGCGGCTCGGGCTCGCCCCTTTCGATCACGGAGCGCAGTACGTCACCGCCCGCTCACCACAGTTCCGCGCTTACCTCGATGAGCTGATGTCGTCGGGCTACGCCAAGTCGTGGGAGCCAACGATCGCGGTCGGCGGCGAGGAAGGCGGCAACCAGATTTTATCGTGGCACGTCGGCATGCCCGGGATGTCGGCGCTCGTCCGGCCCCTCGCGGAAAGCGTGCAGTTGAACCTCGGCAAGGCCGTTCACACCATCACACGCGACGAGGGCATGTGGCGCATTTGGTTCGAAGACCAAACGTACCAGGGTGCTTACTCCGCCGTCGCGATTGCGGTTCCTGCGGCGCAGGCGCGCCTGTTGCTCGGACCGCTCCAGGACATGGCAGCGTCGCTCAGCCACGTTCGGATGTCGCCGTGCTGGGCACTGTGTGTGCGGCTCGACGAAGCCATCCTGCCGAAGTTCGACGTCTACTCCGATATGTCGCAGGTCGTCCGGTGGGTCGGCCGCAACAACTCGAAGCCCGGCCGGAACGGGCGCGGGGAACATGTCGTCGTGCACGCCTCGCAGACTTGGAGCCGGGAGACGGAAGACGCCGATCCCGATCTGGTCGCCGAGGAGCTCTGGGCCGAAGTCTGCCACATCTTGAACCTTCCCCCGAACCGGCCGACGCAGCTTGAGGCGTTCCTATGGAAGAACGGTCTGGTCGATCAGCCCTACGGTGAGACGTTCATCTTCTCGAGCGACGACCGTGTCGGCCTTGCAGGAGACTGGTGCGCCGGGCGTCTTGCGGAGCATGCCTTCACGAGCGGAACCCAGCTCGGACGCGCGATCGCAGGCGCCATTACTTGATGCGGCGCTGACACGCTCGTCCAAAGCCCCGCCTTCGACTTGCGACGGGCCGCCGCACATGAGTGGTCTGACCACGCAACCGTTTCGTCATTCGGACCATTGAAGGGTTTTTTGCGCTGCGGTACCGCTCGCTGCAGCCTTTGGAGACCGTTGAATGGCGCAAGCTGAGACCTCGGGTGCCGATCCGCGCCCTACCTCGCCGCATCTGCAGATCTACACGTTCCGTATCAACATGGTGATGTCGATCCTGCATCGCATCACCGGCGTGGCGCTCTACTTCGGCACCGTCCTGCTCGCGACCTGGCTGATTGCAGCCGCAGTGGGTGGCGAGGCTTACGAGACCGTGTCGTGGCTGTTTGGCTCGTGGATCGGGCTGCTCGTGTTGTTCGGGTACACCTGGGTCCTGCTGCATCACATGATGGGTGGCGTCCGGCACTTCATCTGGGACACCGGCAGCGGCTTCGATCTCGAAACGGTCGACCGTCTTTGCTGGGCGTCGCTGGCTGTCTCCGTCGGAGGCACGCTGATGATCTGGGCGGTCGCGCTGCTCGCCTAGCCATCGTCGCAGTTAACGAACTCTGGACGTCAGGACGCCTCGCATGTCGCTTCGCACACCGTTGAAACAGGTCCGCCGGCTCGGGTCGGCCAAAGAAGGCGCCGACCACTTCTGGAAGCAGCGGGTGACTGCGGTCGCAAACCTGTTTCTTGGCGTCGCACTCGTCTGGATCGTCGCGCAGACGTGGGGTGCAACGCACGCAGAGGCGGCAGCTCTGATCGCGAATCCGTTCGTCGCACTCGCCTTGCTGCTCCTCGTGCTGTCGGGCACGCTGCACATGCGACTGGGAATGCAGGTGGTGATCGAAGACTACGTTTCGAACGAAGGCTTCAAGATCGCCCTGCTGATCTTAAATACATTTTTCGCCATCGTGATCGGACTGGCGTGCGTTTACGCCATCCTTAAGTTGAGCTTCGGAGCCTGAATT
This sequence comes from Pseudomonadota bacterium, assembly GCA_039816475.1. Lineage (GTDB taxonomy): Bacteria > Pseudomonadota > Alphaproteobacteria > Rhizobiales > Hyphomicrobiaceae > JBCBWG01. The sequence continues at coordinate 8,341 of JBCBXS010000087.1, forward strand.
CGCCCATGGCAAATGCAACGAACGGCACCAACGGACACGCCAACGGGCATGCCGCGCCGAAGACCAACGGCCGCGCTTACCCGATCACGGACCACACCTATGACGTCGTGGTGGTCGGCGCTGGCGGCGCGGGTCTTCGCGCGACGCTGGGCGCTGCCGAAGCCGGCCTGAAGACGGCGTGCGTCACGAAGGTGTTCCCCACGCGCTCGCACACTGTGGCAGCACAGGGCGGTGTCGCCGCTGCACTCGGCAACATGGGCTCAGACAATTGGCGCTGGCACATGTACGACACCGTCAAAGGTGCCGACTGGCTCGGCGACCAGGACGCGATCGAGTACCTCTGCCGCAATGCGCCGGACGCAGTTTATGAGCTTGAGCACTACGGCGTTCCGTTCTCGCGCACCGAAGATGGCCAGATCTACCAGCGCCCGTTCGGCGGGATGACGACGGAGTTCGGTGAAGGCCCGCCGGCACAGCGGACGTGCGCTGCAGCCGACCGGACCGGTCATGCGATGCTGCACACGCTGTACGGCCAGTCGCTCCGCCATTCGGCTGAGTTCTTCATCGAGTATTTCGCGCTCGACCTCATCATGGACGACGCTGGCGCTTGCCGCGGCATTATCGCGATGTCGCTCGAAGACGGCTCGATCCATCGGT
>JBCBXS010000088.1:0-8990 GCA_039816475.1 Pseudomonadota bacterium
CCCGTCGATGAACGTTATCGAATTCAATCAGGTGCTTTAAGCCGCTGCTGGCGCACCCGGCAAAGCCCGTTACGCGTGTTGCTTCTCGCGTCGCGTTTTCTGCGGGCTGAGCGGCAGTCGCACTTCAACGCGCGCGCCACCGATCGCAGCGTCTGCGATCGCAATTGATCCGCCGGCGGCTTCGACGATCTGCCGGCAGATCGCGAGTCCGAGCCCGCTCCCCTGGCGGTCGATCGTGCGTGCCTCATCTAGGCGCGTAAAGGGTTCAAAGACCGCGTCGCGGAGGTCCTCCGGTATCCCCGGTCCATCATCCTCGACCTGAAGGACGACCGCGTCGCCTTGGGGTGCCACCCGCACTTTGACGCGTGTGCCGTGCCGCAGCGCGTTGTCGAGGAGGTTTTCGGTCAGCCTGCGCAGTGCAAGCGCGCCGATGCGAGCAAAGGCGCGGCCCGCGCCAACGTCCACTGAACTCACGCCGGCTTCGAGACCACGGGCTGCAACCGCGTCCTGAACAACGGCCCCAACATCGATCGGCTCCGCGTCGCCATCGTCTGAATGCGTCGCCGCCGCAAGAGAGACCGCGTCAACCAACAGCTCCGACATCGCATCGATATCGCGTGTGGCGCGGTCGCGCGCCCGTTCGTCAGGCAGGCTCTCAACGCGCAGGCGCAGCCTCGTCAGATACGTCCGCATATCGTGGCTGATCGCGCCCAGCAGCGCCGTCCGCCCTGTGACAAGCGCTGCGATCCGCGCCTGCATCTCGTTGGTCGTTGTGATGAGACCTCTGAGATCAGGAGCCCCCCGCGCTTCGACTGTGCGCGGTTTGGTATCTTCCCCAAAGGCACGAACCGCCGTCTGGAGATCGCGCAACGGCCGCGCTTCACGGATCACCGCCCTGACGGCGAAGAACGCGAGCAACGCGCCGAGCACGCCAATCCAGAAACCGGCCGGGATGCCGAACAATCGGCGGCTCGCGCTGCCGGTTGTCCTGAACTCAGCAACCGCTCCGTCATCAAGACCAACGTGGATGATCAGCGGGGACGTCGACGTTGGCGCGCGCAGTTTGATCCACTGTGCAATTGGCCCATCCCGGCCCTCAACGGGCTTCGTCACAGCGACACGGGCGTTCGCCGGATCTTTCAGGTACTGTGCGATCAGCCATTCAGCTCCCGCCAAACGGGCTTCCTCGCGACCGGTGCCGGAAACTGACCCGGCGTCCGGAAACTCTGCACCAATGGAAACGGATAGGTCTTCGCTTGCAAGCGCTGCGAGCGCGGTCTCGCGAGCGCTCTGAGGTATTTCATTCAACAGGGCGACCATCGATGCGACACGGGCGGGCAGAGCGATCTTCCCGCGCGTGCCGCGTTCGCGCACGGCAAAGTCGAGGCCGGCTGCGATGGCGATCACGCCGAACACGGCGATCAGCACAATCACGACCATGCGCCCGACCAGACCGAGCCTGCTGAGGCCGAGCACCGCGTCAGCTCTTCTCGATGGGGGCGGCCAGAAGATAACCGTGCCCGCGAACCGTCTTGATCAGCTTGGCGTCGGCATCACCGATCCGCTTGCGGAGGCGGCTCACCTGGACGTCAATCGTGCGGTCAAACGCGTCATGCTGCCGTGACCGGGTCCAGTCCATCAGTTGGTCACGGGACAGGACACGACCGGGCCGTTCGACGAAGCACATGAGCAAATCGAACTCAGCCGCCGTGAGTGGGACCGCACCGCCCGTCGTATGCGTGACTTCGCGGCGATCGGTATCAACTTCGAGATGAGCGATCTGCACTTTCGCATTCGCCACGGCGAGGGGCCGGCCTCGCCGAAGAATGGCTCGAATGCGCGCAAGCAGCTCGCGCGGGTTGAACGGCTTGCCAAGGTAATCATCTGCGCCGAGTTCGAGACCGACGATGCGGTCGGTCTCGTCTGACATCGCCGTCAGAAACAGTATTGGGACATCGCTTTTTGCGCGTAGCCGGCGGCAGATATCGAGACCGTCTTCGCCGGGCAACATCAGATCGAGAATAACAAGGTCCGGTGCACCACCGTCGCGCCAAGCATCATCAAGCGCCGCCCCGTTCCCGCAGACGCGAACCTGAAGACCGGCGCGATCAAGGTAGTCCTTGATCAGATCCTGCAGTTCCGGATCGTCCTCGACCAGAATGATGTCCGATGAGGTGGTCATGACCGCGCACATTACACCTCAAAGGTTTCCGCTCTAAGCGGGGCTCGGCGATTGTTACAAAACGTTACACTCCGCAAATCCCCTGAAAAACCTGAGCAACGTCGCCCACGCATTCTCTCAGCCGTCGCCAACAAACGCGCGACCGAACACGGGATGAGAAGAATGTTGAAAGCTCTCGCAATCGCCGCCGCAGTCCTCGCCGTCAGCGGTGCGTCTGCATCGGCCGACTGGCAACGCAAAGTCGAAACCGTCGGCCCCAACGGCGGCGTATGGACAAAACACAACTCGGGGTCCTGCGCTGGCGGCACGTGCCGTTCGCACCAGACATGGACCGGTCCTGCCGGCCGCACTTGGTCACGCGAGGGCCGCACGACGTGTGGGGGAGGTCGATGCGATGGCCGCGCCGTTTGGACCGGCCCGCGCGGGCGAACCTGGGAACGCCGCCGCAGTTTCCGCCGCTACTGAGGCAGCCCTCCCGCTCCGCCTTATCGGCGCCAGACCGACGGCGATGGCTAAGGCCAGCGCCGTCTCCCCCCGTCACACTCAAGAGCCAGGATCATCATGTCCTTCGAACGCGTCCTCAAACCGGCATCGCGACTGCGCATGCTGATCGCAGCCCTCCCCGTTGTCGTTGCCGCCGCGAACCCAGCCGTCGCTCAAGCTCCGAAGTTTGAGCGCACAAGCGGCCTCGGGCTCGTTCAGGCGTGGCGGGACTGTGCACCCGACCGCCGCCGCCTCTGCAGCAATGTCCTGCCCGGAGGCGGCCGCGTGGTGCGGTGTCTGATGGACAACCGCGACGCCCTCTCGCCCGCATGCCGCTCGCATACGGCGAAGGTCGATCTGGTCTCAAACGCGGCTAAAAGTTGCCGGGCAGACACCGAGAGATTCTGCAGCAACGTGGTGCCTGGCGGCGGCCGTCTTGTTTCTTGCCTCGTCGGCAACCTCGATCGCCTTACGCCGGACTGCCGGGGTGATCTGCAAGATGCCCGCGAGGCCTTACGCAACTAGAGCCGACGGTTGAGGACAAAGCCGACTGGACACGGGAAACTGCCCCGGTCAGGCACCTTTGACGTTCAGCTCGACGTCGACGTTGCCGCGGGTCGCGTGGCTGTAAGGGCAGATCTGCTCGTGCGCTTCGTTCGCGAGCGTCTCGAGATCGGCCTGCGAAAGCGTGCTGTCTTCGACGTGCAGTTTGACCGCAAGGCCGAAGCCACCCTTCTCCCGCGGGCCAATCGAGACGTCGGCCGTCACTTTCGCGTTCGACCCGTCCTTCTGGTGCTGTTGGGCGACGAAATCGAGCGCGCCGCCGAAGCACGCGGCATAGCCGGCTGCAAACAGATGCTCCGGCGTCGTCGTGCCGTCCTTACCCGGCCCGCCCATCGCCTTCGGCACAGAAAGGTCAGCAGAAACGCTTCCGTCTTCCGCCGCGGTGTGACCGTTTCGTCCACCGGTGGCGCTCGCGGTTGCGGTGAACACCGGATTGATCGTGTCAGCCATCGGTCATTACTCCTCGATTACTGGAACGCGTTTCCGCGTTGGGGGTCTCGAAACACCAACGCGTGTCGCGCATGAGTGATAGCAAGGTCGATTGCCGACGCAAGTCATTCACGCGTGAAATGATTGGTGGCCGCCTCGCCGCAATGAGCCGGACGATGACCGCTGTGAAGACGGCGCTGGACAACAGGCAGGCCAATCACTGAGGAGATAAGGCGCAAACTCATATCCTCTTCACACGGTCATCCCATGCCTGACGATTTCAGCGCCGAGCACGCCATTGCGGTCCTGCTCATCTTCGTCTGCTGGCTCGGCTATTCGCTTGCGCTCGGCTGGCTCGGAGGCGGCCCGATCAACGCAAAACTCGAAAGTGTTCGGTTTCATTGGATTGCTGCGATGACCGACCGCACGATGCGGCCGTTCGATGCAATCCTTATCGGACACATCACGAACGCACTCGCCTTCTTCGGGTCGGCGACGCTGATCGTGTTGGCGGGCCTGATCTCAAGCTTCGCCGGCGTGCAGTCGATCCATCAGCTGATTTCGGAGCTCGACTTCGTCAGCCCCGTCAGCCTCGAACTGTTCGAGCTGCTGCTCGGCTTCGTGACCGTCGTTCTCGCGATCTCGTTCTTCTCGTTCACCTACGCACTGCGCAAGCTCATCTACGTGATCGCCCTCATTGGCGCGCTGCCGCATACGAGCGATGACTGCCCGACGCTCGGCCGCATGGTCGAGGCGACAGCAACGGTGTTGTCGGAGGCAATCAAGACGTTCAACTTCGGCATCCGCGGCTACTATTACGCGATCGCAGCCGTCTGCCTTCTCGCATCTCCATCCGCTTCGATTGCCGTGACGGTCGCGGTGACTGCGATCCTGTTCTACCGCCAGCTTTCGACCCGAACTTCGACAGCAATCGACATCTACGTCGAGGCCGCCAAGGCAATCCCGCCGAAGCACTGAGAGGACGCGGGTTTCGGCCGGGCTCGCGCTGCCTGCTCGCGCAGGCTTCCGCGCCGGTCTGACAGGCCAAACATCGCATGGTCACGGCGGCCAACCTCGGCTATGCCGACAAAATCGCGATCAAAGGATTACAGAGCCATGACCGTTGCGCGGCAGGACATCGACCCAGGCGGCCTTCTTGAATACTCGGTTGTCTTCACCGACCGGTCCCTCAACCACATGTCGAAGGCCTTTCAGGGCGTCATGCGCGACATCCATGCGGGCCTCACCGAAGTCTACCGGGCTGAGACCGCAGTGGTCGTGCCGGGCGGCGGCAGCATCGGCATTGAGGCCGTGGCGCGCCAGTTCGCGACGGACAAGTCCGCGCTGATCGTGCGCAACGGCTGGTTCTCCTATCGGTGGAGCCAGGTTTTCGAGACCGGCGGCGTACCTGCTTCGAGCCGTGTGCTTCTCGCGGAACGAACACAGGACGACCCGCTTGCGGGCTTCGCGCCACCGTCGATCGAGACGGTCATCGAGGCGATCAAGACTGACAAGCCCGACGTCGTCTGTGCAGCGCACGTTGAAACGTCGGCCGGCCTGATCCTGCCGGACGACTACATCGCGGCGATGGCAGAAGCAGTGCACGGGCACGGGGGCCTGATGATCCTCGATTGTGTCGCCTCGGGCTGCGTCTGGGTGGACATGGAAGCGACCGGCGTCGACGTTTTGATCTCGGCGCCGCAGAAGGGCTGGAGTTCAACGCCCTGCGCAGGCCTCATCATGTTAAGCGCGCGGGCAGTCGAAGCTCTGCAGACAACGAAGAGTTCTTCGTTCGCGCTTGATCTCGCGAAGTGGCATCAGATCATGCAGGCCTACGTCAACGGCGGGCACGCCTATCACGCGACGCTGCCAACCGACGCGCTTCGCCAGTTCCGCGACACCATCGATGAGACGCGGGCGTTCGGGTTCGCTGAGGCTGCTGAAGCGCAGTGGGCCCTCGGCAAACGCGTACGCGGCCTGATGGAGCAGCAGGGTTATCGCTCGGTCGCAGCCGACGGCTTCAAGGCACCGGGCGTCGTCGTCAGCTATACCGACGATCCTTCGAAGAAGTCGGGTGCGGCGTTCGCCGCCGAGGGGATGCAGGTGGCCGCCGGCGTACCGCTCGAAGTCGGCGAAGGCAGTGACTTCTCGACATTCCGCATCGGCCTGTTCGGCCTCGACAAGCTCCAGAACATCGAACGCACCGTCGCTCGCCTCGACGACGTGCTTGGTCGCGTCGAACAGGCGGCATAGCGAACGGGGCGACTGGGCTGCCCTCGATCCTCACCGAAAGTCGCAACCGTCGGACAGCAAACTGTCGCTGGGCCGCATGGGAATGCCGGCCCATATCAAGTCTGGGAGCCGATCGATTGGTCGCGCTTTCGCTGCCCTGCCGATGACGCTCCTCTGTAACGGAAGCAACGCGGCTGCCGGTAACGCCGACAGCGCCGCAGACGGGAGCGAACGATGTCCTACAAGAAAATCCTGATTGCGATCGACGGATCCGAGCTGTCCAACAAAGCGCTTGAGCAAGGCGCGGGTCTGGCGAAGGGGCTCGGGGCTGAAGTCATCGTTGTCAACGTGACGGAGCCGTATCACCAGATCGCAACGGGTGAGGTGCTCGTCAGCTTCCCCGTATCGGACTACGAAAAGGCCGCCGCGGCCGCGGCGCATCAAATCCTTGATGCCGCGGACGAGATGCTCGCGAGCAAAGGTGTGACGTGCGAAAAAAAGCATGTGAAAGACCAGCATCCAGCTGACGGGATCACCGGCACCGCGAAGAAGGAAGGCGCGGGTCTGATCGTCGTCGCGTCGCACGGCCGCCGTGGGATCAGCCGTATCCTCCTCGGCAGCCAGGCCTACGCCGTCGTGGTGCAAAGTGAGATCCCGGTTCTTGTCTGCCGCTAGATCCGATGTCGGGGCTGCGCATCATTCCCAGTCTGCTAGATGTGCAAATATCGCGAGCCGCGGCTGGCCAAAGATCGCGCGCGTTCGGTGGCCTCGACGACGTGCTTGGCCGCGTCGAACAGGCGGCATAGATTACCGCCGCGCTGGCCACCGTCGCGGCTGCCGCCACTTAGGCCACCGCTTTTCGCCGGATGAGACATGCCGAAGACTGCCGCTTACTGCGCACTTGAAGAGCGGCTTGGCGCCGACAACGTGATCGTCCTCGACGCCGGCGTTGCGACCGAGATCGAAAGCCGTGGCGTGCCGATGACGAACGAGATCTGGGCGGCGCGATCGGCGCTCGACCATTTCGAAGCTGTCGTTGAAACGCACCTCGCCTATATCGCCGCCGGCGCCGACATCATCACCGCGAACACGTATGCCACCAGCCGGTTGGTCCTCGCGCCGAAGGGCCTCGAACATCTCACCCGCGACATCAACACGCGCAGCCTCGAAGCGGCGTTGACGGCGCGCGAACGCGCCGGTCGGCCCGACGTCCTTATCGCCGGCTCGATCTCGCATTTCATTGCGATCCCCACGGGCGCGGAGGTGCAGCCGAATACCGATGAGCTTGGGGCCGACGAGATGCTTTCCGCATTCACAGAGATGCGCGAATTCCAGGAAGCAGCGGGTGTCGATGTCATCCTGCTCGAGATGATGGCGCTGCCGAGACGGATGACGGAGATCTTCAAGGCGGTTGGTGCGGGGACGACGCCAGCCTGGTGCGGCTATTCCGTCCTCGCCAGCGACGATGGCCGCACACTCACCGGGCGCCATGACACAACCATCCCGTTCTCCGATCTCGTCACGCTCGGGACCGAGGCAGGCTTCCCGGTCCACGGCGTTTTGCACTCACCCGCCGAAATCATCAGCGATAGCCTCAGCGCAATCCGCGAACAGTTCGCGGGGCCGATGATGGCTTATCCGGATTCAGGTTTCTTTAAGTCGCCCAACTGGCAATTCGTCGACGTGATGAGCCCTGCGGATCTGGCGGGCTTTTCCAAGACTTGGATCGGCCTCGGTGCGCAAGTCATCGGCGGCTGCTGCGGCCTCGGCCCTGACCACACGCGCGCCCAACGCACCCTCGCTGACGAGGTGAACGCTTCCGGGCTTTAAGGCACACCTGACCAAGTCCGTCACGGCGCGATGGCGACATCGAATGACTTGGCTTGCGATTGGCCGCTTTGGGTTGTCGCAGTGACGGTGAAGCGATCGCTGCCCGATGCACTCTTGCGCGCGGTGTAGTAGACGCCCGTGCCGGTGATGTTGGCGCCGATGCACTTGCCGGACGCACTTTGCGTCACCGTTGTCGGTTGGTTGGCGCGGAACGTGACGGTGCCTTGCTGGGGTGGGGTTGTGATGGTCACCGTTGTCGCGACGGGCGCGCATGTCGCCTCGTCGAACCCGGCAAAGATGTAGACCCGGGCGGGGCGCCCGACGACGACCGGCCGTTCGCGTTTCGGGGCTACGGTTTGACTCTGCGGGCCCGGCTCCGTCTGAGAGGCGGTCGGTCCGGATTGCGCACATCCCGAGACGGCGAGTGCGAGCGCGGTGGCAATTGGCAACATTCGGCGAGACATGATGCTGGCAGAGTGGCACGACCGCGGCTCGCGCGTCGAGCCGACGCGGCCCGTCACACACAAGGCCGGTAAGATCTGACTATAGGCTTGCGCGCGACCCTAGACGCGCTGAACAACGCGACTCTGCCGGCGCGGCGCTTCGCTTGCGCGCTGGCGAGTCGACGGCGTGCCAGACTTTGCACGGTCGGCCGCGTTTTCAATTATCGCGTTGACATCAACGCCGAGCCGTTTGGCAATCCAAAGAGCCGGAGAAAGACACGCCGTGCGGTTTGCGACCTCATCGCGGACGAGATCACTGAACGAGCGCCGGTCGCGGAAGAAGAACAAGGCCCGCCAGATCGCGACGCAGCCGACCAGGACAGCAATGCCCAAGCCGATCATCTCCAGCATACCGGAGGTCGCGGCCATCCAAGCCGAACCGAGCGAAGCCGCGATCACGGCAACGACGAGCCAGAGCACGCACTTCACAACGCGGAACAGCCGCACAAAGCCTGCGGCACGCTCGTTGAACGAGGACAAGTGGTCAGCAACGCGATCGATCGGCATGGCGCTTCCGGTATTCTGATCCGCATCAGAATACCGGAGCGCAGTTCCCATTGACTTTCGCCGATCCTTCGAAGGTCAGCAGGTCTCGTTAAGCACTTGGTCAGAAGCGCTGATACCTACCCGTCAACCTTGGCCTGATCGACGTAGACCTTGCCGCCCATGTCGCGGAACTTCTGGCTCATCTCGGCCATGCCGTCGGCAGCCGCCTGATACTCGGGATCATTGAGCTTGGCTGCATAGTCGCGCACGTCCTGCGTGAT
>JBCBXS010000089.1:0-8986 GCA_039816475.1 Pseudomonadota bacterium
ACGAGAACCTCGGCAAGCGAACGGGCCTTCCGGGTATTAAAGGTGTCGCGACGGCGCTCATCCAGGCCGAGCAATACGGTACACCCGTCGCTCAGGCGTTGCGTGTGATGGCTAAAGAAAACCGGGACATGCGGATGTCGGAAGCTGAGAAGAAAGCAGCTGCCCTGCCGCCGAAGCTTACCGTGCCGATGATCCTTTTTAACCTGCCGGTGCTGTTCGTGGTCATTCTCGGCCCGGCGATCATCCAGGTCTTCAAATGGGAATAGCGTCGGCTTCGGCCGCGCTGTCGGATGAACCCCCGCCATCGTGTGACAGCGATCGGCGGGGGTTTGCTTTTGCGGGTTGGACGCCACGCGGGCGGACGCTGCGGCGCTCTAAGATCCCGAGCGTGCCGTCTTTAAAAGTCGAAACGCCTGATTGATCTGCTTCGCCTTCGTCTCGATGTAGTCTGACACCTCGTCAGGCAGTTCGACGCCGGCATAGCGGTCGGGATGGTAGAGCTTGGCGAGCCCCCGATAGGCATCGCGGATCGCCTCCCACGACGCATCGGGCTCGACGCCGAGAACTGCGGCCGGATTGAGCGCTTCATCTGAGGCGTGCGCCGGCGTCACGAGCGGACGCGGGATCACAGGCTTGACGATCTTCAGACGCTTGATGCTGTCCTTCGGGACGAAGCTCGCGTCGCCGTCGTGGGTCTCGATGTAGACGAAGTCGTCGCCGCCCTTCAGCAGCGTATGCACCGATCGACCGCGCTCCAGTGCGGCGCGGCCATGCAGGACCGTTCCATCGTCAACTTCGATTTCGACGGCGATCAGGACGGCACTGTGGCTGTCGATCGGATTGCGTTCGAACATCATCGGCTTCGGATCTGTTTCGCCTCGGCAGCCTGCCACGCAGTCGGAAACGCACCGTTAAGACTTGTAAGACCTGGGCCGATCTGCCCTCCGCGCGCCGCTTCGAAGGCGCCGGCCGGAACGGTTGGTGGGCGTTCGCCGTTGCTCGCCAGACCGCACCGATTGAGGAGAGGGCCGATGGCCGACACCAGCACGACGACGGATCACGACACGATCCGCGCCTGGACAACGAAGCGTCAGGGATATCCGGCGCACGTGACCGAGACGGCGACCGACGGCGAACCCGGCATTCTCGAGATCGGATTTCAGAACCCGGACGGGCGTCTCAAGGAGCTGTCGTGGGACGAGTTCTTCGAAGCCTTCGAAGAGAACAAGCTCGCATTTCTGCACGCCGAAGAGGATGACGACGGCGGCCTCAGCCGCTTCTGCAAATTCGTCAGCCGCGACTGAACATGACTTCGAAGTCGCACGAACAGGTCTGGGACGAGTGGGGCGACCTCGTGAACATGGCGCCCCAGGAGCTCGAAGACTGGCTCGAGACGGAAGAGAGCAGGTCCGTCGGCGACACCGATGACGGTGAGTCGACCGGTCACAAGTCCGGTCGGCGGATTGTCGAGATTAAGCGGACCAATAAGTCGGACCTCTCAGACGATCAGTGGAATCACATGGCCAAGGTCGTGGGATACATCAAGCGTCACTGCAGCCAGGGCGGTCCCGATGACGACGTCGAGACAAGCCGTTGGCGCTATTCGCTCATGAACTGGGGTCATGACCCACTGAAAGACGACGGCTGCGCCTGACGTCTGTGCGCTGTCTCTGCCTCCGGCGAAGGCGTGAACAGGTCTCGCTTGCTTGCGCTCGCCCGATAGCGCGCGTATCTCCGGCCAGTAAGCCGCCCGGCCATGGAGATCTGAAATGGGCTATAACGTCGCCGTCGTTGGCGCCACGGGAAACGTGGGCCGTGAACTTCTCAGCGTCATTGCGGAACGCGAGTTTCCGCTCGGCGAGATCTATGCGGTCGCCTCGCGCCGCTCGATTGGCAAGGAAGTCACATTCGGCGACCGGACACTCAAATGTCATGACCTCGAGCAGTTCGACTTCGCGAAGTGCGACTTCGCGTTGATGAGCGCGGGCGGTACGGTCGCGAAGGAGTGGGCGCCGAAGATCGCGGCAATGGGATGCGTCGTCATCGATAACTCGTCGGCCTGGCGATACGATCAGGGCGTCCCGTTGATTGTACCCGAGGTGAACGGTGACGAGCTCACTGGCTACATGGCGCGAGCCAACCGCAAGAACATCATCGCGAACCCGAACTGCTCGACGGCGCAGCTGGTCGTCGCGCTGAAGCCTCTGCACGACGAAAACCCGATCAAGCGCGTGGTCGTGTCGACTTACCAGTCGACGTCGGGCGCCGGGCGCGAGGCGATGGACGAGCTTTGGCATCAGACCAAGGGCACGTACGTGCCGGGGACCGAAGTCGAGCCGAAGAGCTTCACCAAGCAGATCGCGTTCAACGTCATTCCTCACATCGACGTCTTCATGGAAGACGGGACGACCAAGGAGGAATGGAAGATGATGGTCGAGACCAAGAAGATCATCGATCCGTCGATCAAGCTGACGGCGACGTGCGTTCGCGTGCCGGTGTTCGTCGGACACGCGGAAGCGGTCAACATCGAGTTCGAGCGGCCGATGACGGTTGCCGAGGCGCGGTCGATTTTGCGCGAGGCACCGGGAGTGATGGTCGTCGACAAGCGCGAGGACGGTGGTTACGTCACGCCCGTCGATGCCGCTGGTGAGTTCGCGACTTACGTCTCGCGGGTGCGCGAGGACGCGACGATCGAGAACGGTCTCAACATGTGGGTCGTCTCCGACAACCTTTTGAAAGGTGCCGCGCTCAACGCGATCCAGATCGCCGAGACGATCATCAGCCGCAATCTGCTTCCGAAAGCCGCTTAGGCTCAGCGGCCTGCCCCGTTCGCCAAGACGCCGTCGGACGATCCGGCGGCGTCTTTTTTATGCACGATTGATGTCGCCGCGTGGCGGCCTCAACCTCTTGTTCGGAGGTCAGGGTTGCCGATCGTGCGAGCGTGGCGCACCCGTCCATCTGACCATCACTGGCCCGGGAGCGAACCTGATGCACGACAGCGGAGACACCTCCTCCCTCAGCCAGAACGAGACGTCCACGGAGCGCGTGTCCGCAACCGCGTCCCCAACGTCCGAGCCCTTCGATCTCCATGTCTTCGGGCCGCTCTCGGGCCTCATCGATGCCTCGCCGTTCTGTGTGAAGGCGATGGTTCTTCTGAAGATGACGGGCCACCCGTACACGACGTCGAAGATCAATCTGTTCAAGGCACCGAAGGGCAAGGCGCCGGTGCTTTTTCACGGCGACAACGTCGTGCCGGACACGACCTTCATCCGGTTCTATCTCGAGCGCACACTCGGCTTTGACTTCGATGAAGGCTGCACGGACGAGCAGCGTGGCATCGCTTGGGCGGCGGAAAAGCTCATCGAAGACAACCTCTATTTCATGATCGCGTCCGAGCGCTGGTTGATCGACGAGAACTTCAACGCCGGACCGCGTTACTACTTCGATGACGTGCCGGCCCCGCTCCGTCCCGTCATCCGCACCATCGTCCGTCGCGATGTCCGCGCGATGCTGAAGAAGCAGGGCATCAGCCGTCATTCTCGTGAGGAACAGACGCTGCTTGCTGTCCGCGGCTTCGAGGCGATCGCGCAGATCATCGGCGACAAGGATTGGCTGACGGGCGACACGCCTTGCGGCGCCGATGCGTCCGTCTGGGCGGGCCTGCATGCGTTGTTCGGAGGACCATTCCGTTCACCGACGGCTGACGCCTTGGCGTCGAACGCGGTTCTGAGAAGCTATCTCGATCGCGGTGCTGCAAAGTGGTTTCCGAACATGCCCGCACTGTGAAGTGCGTCACGCATGGGCACCGTTACCGCTCCCATAAACAAATGCGCAAGACGAACCTGCGACTTCGTGTGTGGTCCGGCAAAGGAACTCGCGTATGGTTTCAGGCATGGTGAACGAGAGGCACACAGCGCTCCGCGCGCGCATCGTCGAGATCGCGACGCGCATTCTGGAGGCGGAGGGATTGCAAGCCTTGCAGGCGCGCCGCATCGCCTCCGAAGCCGGCTGTGCCATCGGGACGCTTTACAACGTCTACGGAGGTCTCGACGACGTCATCATCGCAGCCAACACGGTTACGCTCGAGCGGCTCGGCGAGAAGCTGAACGATGCACGCGTCGACACCGCCGGGCATGACATCGAAGCGACGCTCAATCGCTTCGCGCTCGCCTATCTTGATTTTGCGACCGAGCATCGCCTCGCGTGGCGCACGCTGTTCGAGCATCAGATGGAAAACGCCAAGCCGGTGCCGGACACCTATCGCGAGAAGCAGGCGCAGCTCTTTGCGATCGTTGAATCGACGATGCGCGATGACGTGTCAGATCCGGGACGCGCCACGATGGTAAGCCGCGCATTGTTCAGTGCTGTGCATGGGATCGTCGCGTTGGCGCTCGATGAGAAGCTCGGCGCTTATAATGCGGACGCGACACGCGAACAGATTGCGTTCGTTGTCGGCGCTGGCGCGCGCGCGATCCGACAGGGCTTCACCGCTGGCGAAACCGGCGCCGCGGATTAGCTAGCAAGGGTCGCGGTAGTCGAAGCTCGCCAGGGTAGCACGACGCTCAGGCGCGTCGTGCAATTCAGGACCCCAGTGACGACAAAGGCGCCCGTCGCTAGTTGGGCGCCTGCTGCAGCTTGTTCATCTGATCTTTGAGGCGCAGCTTCTCTCTCTTGAGCTGCGAAATGGTGAGTTCGTCGAAAGAGGGATGAAGATAGGCTTCTTCAATCCGCCTCGAGAGAGCTTGGTGTTTCGTACGCAGTTCCGCCACGTGTGCGTCGAGCGCCATGAGAACCTCCGCTTCAGTCATCGACGCAGAGAGTGTGTCAGATTGTCCGACTGATGTCTAACGGCGGCCTTGAGAACTTGTCGCTGACGTTGCCGAACACTTATCCCGCAGCGCGCAATTGAAGTCGCTGGCAGACGGTTGGGCACTCGCGGACTGCTTGTGCGGAACTGCGAAATCAGAGTAGGTCCGCGCGACGCGTGATGGCGCAGTCGGGCCACGTCGCGAAGCCAGCGAGGGTGAGTGAATGACGGACGACGAGGAACGGGAGCTGCGCGAAAAGCTGTCCCTTCTTCGTGCCGAGCATCGTGAACTCGACAGCCGCATCAGTGCGCTCGAAGAGACGGCGCCCTTCGACCAGTTCAGCATCGTGCGGATGAAGAAGCGGAAGCTCCTCGTCAAAGACCAGTTGATCAAGCTCGAAGCGCTGCTGTTTCCTGACATCATCGCGTAGGGGCCGCCCGCTGCTCTTCGCTCGCCGCTCGCTGCTCTTCGCGGCACGAAACTTCATTCTGTTGTGTTGTCGTGCATCGCAGCGGTTGCAAATGGCCGGTGCGACTGTTTTTGTGCCGAGCTTGATCGGGCCGCCGGAGTCTTAGGCCGATGAGCGCTTCTTCCCCTCGCGTCGGGATCGTCATGGGCAGTCAGTCTGACTGGCCGACGATGAAGCACGCGGCCGATCTCTTGAACACGCTGGGCGTCGCGCATGAGACGCGCATCGTCTCGGCCCATCGCACGCCGAAGCGTATGGTGGCCTTCGCCGAGGAGGCGGCGTCGCGGGGGCTCAGGGTCATCATCGCTGGCGCCGGTGGGGCGGCCCACCTGCCCGGAATGATCGCGTCACTGACGCATCTGCCTGTGCTCGGCGTGCCCGTCGAGAGCCGCGCACTTTCCGGCCAGGACAGCCTGCTCTCGATCGTCCAGATGCCAGCGGGCGTCGCAGTCGGAACGCTTGCGATCGGCAAAGCGGGGGCGACCAACGCCGGTCTGCTTGCAGCGCAAATCCTTGCCACTTCCGATGCCGAGCTCGCAGACCGCATCATCGCTTGGCGCGAGAGACAGTCGGCATCCGTCGCCGAAGCCCCATCCAACGACGCGTTGTGACCGAGCCTCGCGCCGCGCTATCGCCGGGCAGTACCATCGCCATCCTAGGCGGTGGCCAGCTCGGGCGGATGTTATCGGTTGCCGCCGCGCGCCTTGGGTTTCGGGCACACGTCTATTCCGATGCGGCGGAAGCGCCGGCGACAGAGGTCGCAGCCCTCGCCGTCCGCGGTGCCTACGATGATCTCGACGCGCTCGACCGCTTCGCGGCGCACGCCGATGTGCTGACATTCGAGTTCGAGAATGTGCCCGTCAGCGCCGCCGAACATCTCTCCGAGCGCATCCCGCTTCGCCCGAGCGCGCGATCACTCGCTGTCGCGCAGGACCGCATCACCGAGAAGATGTTCCTGACCGAGCATGGATTGCCCGTCGCGCCGTTCGCTCAGATCGATACCGCCGACGACCTCGCCCGCGCCCTTCGCGAGATGGACGCGCCAGCGATTTTGAAGACCCGGCGGCTCGGTTATGACGGGAAGGGTCAGCTGAACGTGCAACCGGGCTCGGATGCAGCGGCTGCGTTCGCCACGATCGAGGGTCTGCCGGCTGTCCTCGAGAAACGCATCCCGTTTTCATGTGAGATTTCGGTCATCGCGGTGCGTGGCTTGGACGGCGAGGTCGTCGCCTATGAGTCGCCCTGGAACACGCATGCCGGCGGTATCTTGCGAACGTCGACCGTCCCTGCGGGTGTCGCGGCCAACGTCAGAGAGGCGGCTGCGAAGATGGCGGCGCGGGTCGCGGAGGCGCTGGGCTATGTCGGCGTTCTCGGCGTGGAGTTTTTCGTGCTTGGTGCGGACGATGCCGACAGGGCCGGTCCTGAGGCGCGACTTCTGATCAACGAGATCGCGCCGCGCGTTCATAACTCGGGCCATTGGACGATGGACGCGTGCCGTTGCGACCAGTTCGAGAACCACATCCGCGCGATCGTCGGGTGGCCGCTCGGCCCGACCACCCGCGACAGCGACGTCGAGATGGTCAATCTGATCGGCGAAGATGCGCTCGCCTGGCAGGACTGGGCCGGTCGCGACGACTGCGTGCTCCACCTTTATGGCAAGCGCGATGCCCGGCCCGGCCGGAAAATGGGCCACGTGAACGTCCTGAAGCCGAGAAGCTGAGCCGCCGGGCCTGAAGCGCATCGAAATTCGAGAGATTTCCGGTACTCCGGGGTGGACGCGGCGGGGCCGGGTTGCTACCTCAGCGTCAACGCTCCTGCTGGTATCGCCAGCGGGCAATCGTGCTTTTTCGCAAGAAATTTGCGCAATTCGAGCACGCCACCGGAAACAGCCATAGGAACCGCTACGTGCAAGTCCTCGTCCGTGACAACAACGTCGACCAAGCCCTCAAAGCGCTGAAGAAGAAGATGCAGCGCGAGGGCATTTTCCGCGAAATGAAGCTGCGCAACTATTACGAGAAGCCGTCAGAGCGGCGCGCACGCGAGCAGGCGGAAGCGGTGCGGCGCGCACGGAAGTTGGCGCGGAAGCGGGCGCAGCGCGAAGGCCTGCTGCCGTCGAAGGGCAAGAAGCCGGCCGCGCGCGGTCGCTAACTCTGGGCGGGGACTTGGCGTAGTCCGCCCCCGCTAACGGTAAGACTTGTGAGGAGCGGATCGCCATCAGGCCGTCCGCTCTTTTCGTTTCTGGCGCAGATCATGAGGCCGGCCTCAGGGCGTCGGCGGTTGGCTCGCTAATTCGCTGGGCTCGGCCGCAATTCCTGATCGGCGGTCGCGGCAGGCAACCCCACCAATTCGGATTTGCGCCCATCGGCATCCGCCTTCCGGGCCGCACTCGGCTGCGGCAACTTCGCGACCCAACGCGCCACAAGGTCCATCGTCCCGGTGCCGTCGTGATCAACGTGCCCGGTTCCTGGAACCACATGGCGGACGACCGGCGCAGTCGCCAGCGTTTCGAGTTCGGCGCTCATGCCTGTCGGGACCACCGGATCGATCTCCCGATGCAGCATCAGGATCGGCGCCTGGACGCGGCTGATGATCTTGTCGGTCTCATACCGGTCCCGCAGGAACCACCGAACAGGCAGATACGGGAAGTGATAGCGCCCGGCGGCCACCATGCTGGTGAAGGGTGAATCGAGGACCAGCCCGCGAACCGGATAGGCCACTGCCAATTGCGCCGCGATGGCAGTCCCAAGGGACTCACCGAACAACACCACACGGTCCATCGCCACGCCGAGCTTTTCGGTCGACGCTTCGAGCACCGCTTTGGCGTCGGCAACGTTCCTGGCCTCTGACGGCTTTCCATCAGAGCCCGAGTAACCGCGATAGGTCATGATCACAAGACCGGCGCCGTTCGCCGTCAGGTCGACTATTCGCCCTGCGCGACCGCCCATGTGGCCGCCGTTGCCGTGCAGGTAGAAGTAGAGCGGTGCATCTGACGTGCGTGGCGGCTTGATCCAACTCAACACGCGGACGCCGTCCGGGCGCTGGTGCCAGGCCTCCTCGAACCCATCCGCACCCACCTCTTCGGGCGTGAACGTGCGCCGGTCGGGATGGTACATCAGTGCGCGTTCGATGAACGGAAACGAGATCACAGCTGCGACCGCCAGGATGGTTAGGAGGACTGCAGCAGACTTGAAGGCCGAGATGAGCGGTTTCAAGCGGTGGCCCCTACAATTGAACGCGCTCGCGGCGGTTCTCGAACGTATCGCAAAACTACGGTTGGTCGCCGCGAGACGACAAGCAAACGAGCCTGGACGCGGTTCAAACAAAATTATGAGAAAGAATCACAAGCATTGCTTGCGCTGAGCGCTTCAGCGAGCCGGCGTCCGAAATGCCAACCGCCACGCGCCGATTAAGGGCAGTCCCTGCAGGACCGCTCGGCGCGCGGCGTGACCGTCAGTCGGCAACCCCGATCGTCCGAGAGTGCCAACAAACTGGAATGTGAGTCTAGTGACCCGTGCTCGTCTTGTCCGGCAGGCCAACGGCTGCAAAGCCGCGCTCGGAATGCACGTCACCGATCGGCGCGTTTGGATCTTCCTCGAGCTGTCCGAGGGCCTCAACGATCAGGCTCAGATCCTGAAGGAACCGATCGCGCTGCTGGCCCGGCAGGACCGAGAGCACACGCTCATCAACACGCTGTGCGAGCGGCAGCGCT
>JBCBXS010000008.1:0-18495 GCA_039816475.1 Pseudomonadota bacterium
TCCGATCTGTCCTGACGCTCTATCTGGGCTTCGGCGTTGCGGGCGTGGCAGCCGCCACGATCATCGCTGAAGTCCAGGCCGCAGCCGTCGGAATTTGGATTGCAGCCCGCATGTGCCGGTCTCGCGGGGCTGTCATCCGCAGAGCGCATCTCGTGGAGGCCGCCGGCCTCAAGGCCATGTTTGCGGTCAATCGCGACATCATGATCCGCACGCTTTGCCTGCTGTTCGCGTTCGCCTTCTTCATGGCGCAGGCAGCCCGCGCGGGCGATCTTGAACTCGCAGCGATTGGGCTGCTCTATGCGATTGCCTCGATCACGATCTATCTGCTGGACGGGTTTGCCTTTGCAGCCGAAACGCTGATCGGTCAGGCGATCGGTGCCGGAACGCGCGCGCGCTATCATCAGGCTATCCGCGTCTCGACGATCTGGGCCGGCATTGCAGCACTCGCGATGGCGTTCATCATCTACTTCGGTGGCGGGCTCGCGATCGATTTTGCAACGCCCAACGCAGACGTCCGCGCAGAAGCCAGGACCTACCTGATCTGGGCAGCCCTCATGCCGCTGATCGGCGTGTGGTGCTTCCAGCTCGACGGCATCTATATCGGCGCAACGCAATCCGTCGACATGCGCAACATGATGCTGATCAGCGTTGCGATTTACCTGCCGGCGATGGTTGTCCTGCAGGCGATGTTCGGCGTGGTCGGCCTATGGCTCGGACTGTTCGTATTCTTCATCGTCCGCGCGGTCTCGCTACTGGTACGCCTGCCCGTCATCGAGAAACGCGTATTCCCGAACGCCGGGACTGCCTGAGCGCAGACGACGCGAACCCTCAGCGTCGGATGCGGGCGACAACGGCGGATGCGGTGAGGCCCGCGAGCACGGCCACCAACACGCAGAAGATGCCGTACAGCAACGGCAACCCGAACGCGAAGTTATGCAGATAGCGCTCGAGCCCGCGACGCTCGAGATTGACCCGCGTCTGAAACGTGTCGACCAGATCGCGATCGCGGAACAGGAAGATGCGCGCGTTCAACGGCCCGACCGGCACGTTCGCCGGCAAATCGATCGTCGCGCGGAACAGCGTACGGCCGACGTAGACCACGCCGTACTCATTGTTGAGGTAGAGCCCTTCGCGCTGCTTCAGGCGGACGACCGCATCGCGGAACTCCTGCAACTTCGCGGTCGGCCGTTTCTCCTCGCCATCGCCTTCAGGCGCCGCGCGCATGGAGATCCGCGAGAAGCCGATATCGTTGCGCAGCAGCACGTCCGGTTCGGCGATCTCATCGAGCGGGCGCGTCGTCGAGATCGCGTAGTAGCTCGGCACGTTCTCGAAGGTGACCGCATCTGTGTTGACCCAGATGCCGGCGCGGTTGGTCTTGCGTCGCGTCGTGAGCTGCTGGCGCACGCCGGAGACGACGATGACGATGTCGTAGGTGCCCTCATCGACTGCGGGCTGTCGCGCGTTCTCGATGGCACCGAAGACGACGATCTCGACGCCTGTAAAACTCGAAGTGATCGCAACGCTGCGGGTTGAGACGTCCGCTTCGACGGCCTCGAGCCCGACGGCCGGTTGTGGCTCCGACGTCGGTGATACGTTCGCAGGTGTCTGCGCGGTCGCCGGAACTGCCAAACATACAAGCCCGACGGCACATGCCACGCAAACGCGCATCAGTGTTCGAGCGACGATCCCGCGCATCAGTGCCCCACCGCCATTCGCGTGATCGAAAACGGCTCGTCCGGCGTCGCGATCAGACCGTAGGCCATTCGCGCGCAGACCAGGAGCACGAGGCCTGCCAGCAGAAAGCGCAGTTGCTCACCCTGAAGCTTCGCGCCCGCGACAGCTCCCAACTGGGCGCCGATCACGCCGCCGATCATCAACAGGAGCGCGAGGACAACATCGACGGTGTAGTTCTGTGTCGCGTGCAGGATCGTCGTCATTGCGGTGACGAACACGATCTGGAAGAGCGACGTCCCGACGACGACGTTGGTCGGCACGCGCAGCAGATAGATCATCGCCGGCACCATGATGAAGCCGCCGCCAACGCCCATAATCGCTGCCAGAAAACCCACCAGACAGCCGATCAGCAGCGGCGGGATCGCGCTGATGTAGAGCTTCGACCGATGAAACCGCATTTTGAGCGGCAGCCGGTGCATCCACGAATGTTGGCCGGGCCTGCGACCGCTGGTGCGTTCGCCGGCGCGCGCCTTACGGATCGTGTTCAGGCTCTCGATCATCATGAGCGTGCCGACGATGCCGAGGAACGTCACGTAGAGCATCGAGACTGCGAAATCGAACTGGCCGGCCTCACGCAGCAGCTTCACTGCCTGGACGCCGACGACCGAGCCGCCGATGCCGCCGACGAGCAGCACAGTACCCATCTTGAAGTCGACGTTGCGGCGCTGCCATTGCGCGATCGCACCGGACACCGATGAGGCAACAATCTGGGCTGCTTCCGTGCCGACCGCGACGGCTGCCGGGATGCCGGAGAAGATCAGCAGCGGCGTCATCAGGAAGCCGCCCCCGACGCCGAACATGCCGGAAAGAAAACCGACCGCAGCCCCCATGCCCAGGAACACGAATATGTTCACGGACATCTCGGCGATGGGCAGGTAAAAATTCATGGCGTCCGCACTTGAGCGGCCCGGCGCGCGAGACTTCAATCCTGTCTCGATGAAGCGGTGTCACAACCGCGCGGACCTCGCGCCATCCCCCGGCGCACGTGCACCGCTGTAAAGACCCCATGGCCCCTTCAGGTCAATCGCTTTCTGGCAACGCCTTTAGTGGGATCGTTGCTGTGCGTTTCGACCGGCGCCGGAGAACAGGTGCGCCGGGTGACAAAGGACAGGCGAGGGCGCCTTTGAATCGCAAGGTCACAGTTTGGCGAAGAGGTTGAAGCAGCGTCCGGACCGCGCGGCTGCATTGCGCTGGATGCAGAGAGACCGGCGCGGGCCTTCGACGCCCATGCCGGTCTCAATCTGTCACGCGTGATCGCAGCCAGACCTGGTTGCCCAGCAGCGCTTACGAGCCCGCCTTGCTCCAGAGCTGACCGGCGACGGTCGCATCGTTGGCGTTCGCCTCGAACGGCTTGGCCCGCCAGATCTTAATCCGGCCATCGATCTGAATGCGATCGTTGCGGGCGATCTGGCCGCCGAGCGTCTTTTGCTGCGACTTGGCTTCCGTGTCGCCCGACAGCCCGGCGAGACCGAACCAGTGATAGGCCTTTGCAAGGTCTTTCGCGACGCCCAGACCGTTCTGATAAAGGATCGCGAGGTTGAACTGGCTATCCGCGAGACCGCGCTCAGCCGCTTTCTGGAACCAGATCGCAGCGGCCCGGTAATCCGGCTTGCCTCCGACCTGACCTGCCGTCAGGACCGCCAGGTTGTGCATCGCTTTCACGGTGCCCTGATTGGCGGCCTTCAAGTACCAGTATTTTGCGAGTTGCACGTCCTTGGCGAGGCCAAGGCCACGCTCATGCAGCGTCGCGAGGCGATACTGCGCCAGCGGGAAGCCCTGCTTCGCGGCACGTTCGTACCAGACGGCGGCCATCTTGAAGTCCTGGTCGACACCGCGGCCTTCCGCGTAGCGCGCACCAACTTCAAACTGCGCTGAAGGCTTGCCGTTGGCAGCAGCGGTTCGCAGCGACAGCGGGCCAAGAAGCGCCGGCGGCATCAGTGCGCGGCTCTGAGTTGAGGTGGCCGGGGCGCCGATGCGATTATCGCCGCGGACCTCGCGCTCGGGATCGACCGGGATCAGCGAGACAGGAACGGCAGTCGCTGTCGGAAGCGTTGCGCCGACCTGCGTTGAATGACGCGCCCGCTCCTGGCGTTCATCGACAAACTGCGCCTGTTCAGCCGTCAGAGGCGGCGCGTTCTTGTCGAGCGAGATGCCGAGCGGGAAGCTGTCAGCGGACGCGACAGCCGTACTGCGCTCTTCCACGACCTTTGCGTCGGGTGTGCGCGGCTCCTGATCTGCCTGACGGACGACGGGCACGGTCGTTGCCGCGGCCGATCCGACCGAGTTGGCTTCGCCCGATTGGGTTTCCTTCACAGGCTCGCCGACCATCTGGCGCTCACGGGCCGCGGTTTCAGGCGAAAGGAAATGGCGGGCAAGGGACGTCTCGCCGCCGAACTGGTCGAACGCGACCTTGCCTGCGCCGAGGGCGAGGACGGCGAGGGCGACGCCAGCCACCCAAAGCCGCATGCGTGATGAGCTCTGCTTCTGCGACGTCTCTTCTGTCTCGTCTTCCGGCTCGAACTCAGGCGCTCCATCCGAGCGTTTGCGATCGCCGAGGCCGAGCGAGGCGATGTCGATGCGCCGGCGCGGTTCGTTCGCGTCCGGCTCGGTTGAGAGTTCGACCTCTGCCTCATCCGGAAGCATGCCGGTACTGCGTTCGCTGGCGCGCATCGCGGCACGGCGTGCGGCTGCGACGAACTCTTCGCGGCGCGAGCGGGCTTCATTGATCTGATCGTCGGTCGGCGTTGGGTCTGGCATCAGGTCCGTGCTGGCAGCAGCGCGGGCTTGGACGCGGGGCACACCATCGTTGCGGCGCGGCTCCGGCTTGGAGACAACACCCGTCTGACTTGGCTCGATGCGCGGCGAGGCGCGATCGGGGGCCGGGCCGGCAGCCGATGTCGGCGCAGGGGCGGGGGTCGCAGACGGTGCCGGCGCCAGCGGCGGCTCCGGTGCGCGCGCCACAGGTGCCGGGTCGCGATCGTCCGGCTCATCCGGCATCAGGTTGGCGCCATAACCCGTGCTCGGTTGCGCCGGAGCGGGCGTTGCTGCCGGCGCCGAAGCGACACTTACGGCCGGGGCCGACTGGACCTTTTCGACGAGGGCGAGCTGTGCGTGCTCGATGCCGTCCATACGATCGAGAAGGCGGATCATAGCCTCTTCCATCGTCTTCATCATGGACGTTGTCTGCACTTCGCCGTCGCGGTTCTGGTCGACCAGCGAATTGACCATCCGCTTCAGCTCATCGACCGCAACCATTGTCTCTGACGGGTCCTCCGACGGTTCCGGCATCAGCGGCGCGGGCGTCCGGTCGACAACGCGCGCTGCGACCTGCTCGGCCACCGCGTCGAGGTCGAACTCCGGTGCCGGCGTCGGCGGCGCTGCGACGAACGACGAGAGGCGGTCTTCCGAAAGCCGCTCTGCAAGCGACATGACTTCGCGCTCGATCATGCTGACGCGGCCAAGCTCGTTCTGAGACCGCTCGAACTGGTCCGTGATGTCGTTCAGGTAATTCTCGATGACACGCAGGCCTTCGACGTCAGAGCGGGTCGCGACATCATTGAAGGCGCTGTCAAAGCGCGTTTCCAGGTCTTCAAGACGGCGGGCGAGATCGGCGAATGAGACCTCCGCGTCGCGCGCGCCAAACGTCTTCGAGACCTGCGATGCGATCTCGGCGAAACGCTTCTCGAGCCACTCGGCTTTGACCGCATCGGGCTGCGGCATGAGCTTGACGACCGTGCGCGTACGGGCCGGTGCGTCGGCGCCGGCGGGCGCTTCGGCGGTTGCTGGCTTCTGGTCTGCCGATGCAGAAGGCTCTGACGGCGCAACAGGGGCTGCGGGCTCAGGCGTGGCCTGCGGGGCGACCATTCCCGGTGCGAGTTCGGGCGCGTTCGTCTCGTAAATCTGCGTCAGCGCTTCAGCGGACGTCGTATCCCACGGTTCATCCGGATTGCCGCGCGTCGCGTCGTCGATGATGTCTGCCGGGTCAGCATCGCCGGCGCGCGGTGCGGCGGCTGGCGCTGCGCTCTGCGGCTCACCCTCAGTCGGTGACGACTCGTCAGGCGACACAAACGTAATCGGCTCGGCTGCCTCGACCGCCTCGATCTCGGGCTCAGCCGCGGCGGTTTGCACCGTCGCATCGTCTGCAACATCGACCGGGGCCTCTGACGCCTCAGCCGTTGCCTTGCGGGCTTCCCGTTCGGCGCGCGCGACCTTTTCTGCCAGCGCGTCGATCGCTTCTTCGAGACGGTCGAAAGCCGGTGCGAATTCGGCTGGAACGCGAACCCGTGCGCGGCGCGTTTCCTGCGACAGCGCTTCGAGCTGCCCCTGGATCCGCTCAAGCGCGGCGGCGTTCTTGCGTTCCGCCGACGCCATCTGCACGCCGAGCTCGGAAATGAGCCGTCCAATATCCGGCAGCCCGAGGCTGTCTGCCTCGCCTGCTGGCGCTGCGTTGTCTGTTGGCGTCGTGCCGGACATGCTCATCCCCCAAGGCCCGCTTCGTGGCGTCGGAGCGTCAGCCGCTGGCAACGGTGTTCAGAGGTCTGGGACGGGGCGAAAAATGCCGCCATCGAGACGTGCCGCGCGGGACGATCCGAACCGACCGACACGCAGCACGTTTGTCGGTTGACTGAAGCGAACCTCTCAGGGGGCAGTAAACGATCGG
Organism: Pseudomonadota bacterium; assembly: GCA_039816475.1. GTDB lineage: Bacteria > Pseudomonadota > Alphaproteobacteria > Rhizobiales > Hyphomicrobiaceae > JBCBWG01. The sequence continues at coordinate 6,395 of JBCBXS010000008.1, forward strand.
TTAAACGCGTAAAGCCCCGGATTGCCACGGTTTCACGAGCATTTGACGATCTGGGGAAGAGCCCTGTGAGCGGTATTCCGAACGCCCCGGATCGCGGCCCTGTTCTCGCGATTCGCAGACTTTCAAGCGCCGCGATCGGTCGTTATTTGAGACACACGATGACGGGGCACGCGTCCCGAAGAGCCGATCCACGAGGAGACGATCCATGACCGAAAACCCCAACCGATTCGCCTGCGCGCGTGTGCGACGCGTCTCAGCGGTTGCGGGCGCGCTGGCTGCCAGCGGCCTGATGATGGCTGGCGCTGGCGCGGCCCATGCTGCGACGCCAGACGCGGGCAACGGCCGTTTCATGTTCACGCCGATCGACAGCGGTGTCATGCGACTGGATACGCGCACGGGCCAGATGGCGCTCTGTGCTCAGGATGCCGGGAGCTGGTCCTGCAAGGCCGTCGCTGATGAGACTGCGGTGGCGCGTGACAAACTGGAGGCGCTGACAAAGGAAAACGACGCGCTGAAGAAGAAGGTCACCCAGCTCGAGGACATGCTGATGGCGTTCCAGGATCGGCCTGGTGCAACTCCATCGTCGCCCGGTGCCACGCCCACCCCGCTGCCGAGCCCGAACTCAAATTCGATGTTCAAGCTGCCGAGCCAGAAGCAGGTCGATCAGGCATTCAACTACTTCGAGAACCTGCTGCGGAAATTTCAGGAGCGCTTAAAGCGGCTTGGAGAGTCGCCCGAAGACCGCGGCGAGCGAGCGCTGTAACGTGACGGTCGAGGCGGCGGCGTGCTGGCCCGCCGAAGCGCTGATCCATCAGTCGGCGTGAAGATGGCGATGCCGGCGCGTTGCTGCGACCAGCTCGCTGATGGTACCGCGCTCGCTCATCGCATGACCGGCATCAGCGACCACCCGGAGGGTTGAGCCCGACCACGCCTTGTGCAGGTCGTAGGCGTTCCGCACCGGCGTGATCACGTCATAGCGGCCCTGCACGATCGTCGCCGGCACCGCCTTCAGCCGATCGATGTGATGCAGGATGTAATCATCGCGACTGAAGAAGCCGCGATTGACGAAGTAGTGGCACTCGATCCGCGCGAACGCGAGGGCGTAGCGATCCGCCGCGAAGGCGCGAAGCCGTTGCGGGTTCTGTGACATCGAGAGGGTCGCGCCTTCCCAGATGCTCCAGGCTTTTGCGGCTGCAAGCTGCACCGCCCGATCTCCGTGCATCAGCCGACGATGGTATGCAGCGATCAGATCGTCCCGCTCGTCACGCGGGATGGCGTTTCGGAACGCTTCGTAGGCTTCCGGATAAAGCCAGTTGCAGCCATCGCGATAGAACCAGTCGATCTCGCGCTGGCGGAGCAGGAATATGCCGCGCAGGATCAGTGACGAGGCATGCTCGGGGTACGAGATCGCATACGTCAGCGCGAGCGTGGATCCCCAGGAGCCGCCGAAGAGTTGCACCGGGCCGAGATCAAGCGCGTTGCGCAATTGTTCGATGTCGGCGACCAGATGCCAGGTCGTGTTGTTCTCGACCGACGCATGCGGCGTCGAGCGGCCGCAACCACGCTGGTCAAACAGGACGATGCGATAGTGCTGCGGGTCGTGATAGCGGCGCATGAGCGGGCTTGAGCCGCCGCCCGGCCCGCCGTGGAGCAGGATGACCGGCTCGCCCTTCGGGTTGCCGCACTGCTCGTAGTAGATCTCGTGGCCGTCACCGACCTTGAGCCGGCCGGACATGAAGGGCTCGATCGGCGGATAGAGCTGCAGGCGGCGTTCGCCCTCGTCTCCTGTCTCGTCCAAACCCTGCATGAGAGGTCCCTGAAACCGCTTGGGTGTTGCACCGCGTACGGGCAACGCCGCCACGCACATGGCGATAGGGGAAACGCCTTTCGGCGGCGACCGGTTTTCACATGAGCCCACGATTTGCGCTTCTAAAGATCGCGTGTCGGCCACGTTTGTTGCACGCGCCTAGTTGCTTTCGGCCTTCGCCTTCAGCCGCAGCAGACGCATTTCGCGATCATAGATCGTCTCGCCACCCGGAATGCGCATATCGCGGACGAATTCGATTGCCGCGCGCGAGGGCGTGCCGCTGATCTGCGCCAACACGATCATCACGACGAAGGCGACCGGCAGGCCGAGTGCCGCAAGCGCCGGCTGCGCCATGCCGTCGAGCAGCGGCGTCCCGATCACGATCCCGGCGATCGCCGTGCCGAAGCCCGCCAGCAGGCCGATCCCGGCCGCCGAGGCTGTAAGACGTTTCTCCCAGATGCACATGACCGCGAGCGGGAAGGCCGTCGACGCGGAGATCCCGATCGCCCAGAGGAAGAGTTGCAGCGGATCGGTCGCGAGCGTTTGCGCGGCAGCGGCGGCCAGGAACAAGGCAAGCAGCGTTGCCAACCGCCCGATCGAGAGCCTCAGCACCCCTGACGGCGGCGCCCAGCGCAAACCGCCGATGACGTCTTCCGAGACGATCAGGCCGAGCGCGAGCGCCGTGTTCGCGGTCGCGGCAAGCACGGCAGCAAGGGCTGCGGCGTAGAGCAAATTTGTCAGGATTTCGGGAAGGTCCAGCGCCGCCGGCAGCGCAAACAGAACGGCGTCGCGATGGACCGCGATCGCGCTGATTGGCAACGACGGCACATTCGATGTGACGCGCGCGAGTTCCTTTGCTGCGAGCGCGTTGAACCAGTCCGGCAGTGCGCCGGCGCTTTGGCCAACGATCGCCGTCATGACGGTATCTCGGAAAAACACCGCCATGGCCGATGCCGTGATCATGATCAGCCCGGCAAACAAGACCGCCCAGCTCAGCGACTTCCGCGCCGCGTGAACGCCCGGCGTTGCCCCGCAGGAGACGAGCAGCCACGGGGCCGCTGCAATGCCCGCCATCATTGTCAGCATGGTCAGGATAAAGCTTGCGACGCCCATGCTCGCGAACGGCTCAGCCATCCGGCCGACGGGGGCTGCCAGCCCCGCCCCGGCCAGATTGAACGCGAGCGGTGCGACTTGTGCTTCAGAGATCGCAAGCGCGGCTTCCTGATTGCCAATGCCGCGAAGGACCGGGCCGTAACTCATCTGCGCAATCGGCAGGTTTGTCATGATGATGCCTGCGACACCTGCGGCCACCACGACCCCTCCGAGGCAGGCGATGACTTGCGCCGTCGCCGACCAGGTCCGCCCGCGCATGCCGCCGAGCACCGTACAGCCCGCGATCGTGCCAACGAGCCCGGCAAGTACCCAGCGCTCGTTGAAGCCGGTCATCTCGCGGGCGACCCAGATCCCGAGACGCAATTCAGCGATCAACAACAGGATCAGCGGGACTGCGAAAACCGCGGCCGTCGCAAGCCGGACGAAGCGGCTATCCAGCCGGCGTCCGAAGAAGCTTGGCATGGTCGGCGCGCCGAACTTACGGACGTACGGCGCGAACAGCACGGCCATGACGACGAAACCGGCGGTCATGCCACTGAGGATCGCCCAGGCATCAAAGCCGTGCAGGTAGAGCAGGCCGGTGCCGCTGACGAGGCCGATCCCGCCGAGCGCCGAAAGCCCCATCGCAGCGCCGGTATAGACAGCCGGAACACGCCGGCCGGCGAACAGGAAATCTTCCGGCTTGGCAGTCGCGCAGGCGGCGCCCAGCGCAAGATAAAGCGCGACGGGGGCAAGTAACGTCGCCTTGCTGATGACGTCGGCTTCGAAACCAAGCTGGCTGAAGATCAGGGCGAGCGCGAAGACTGCGACAAATAAGCTCGCGAAAATGCCGAAGTAGGCGCCGAGGCGCCGATTAACGAGCCGTGTGCCCGGGTTCGAGACGGCCATTACAAGGCGCGCCCGGCACGCGAGGCTGACCCAGCCGACCACGTGGGGTCCGAATCCGGAAGTGCGTCCGGCCCCATCACGCGTCCTCGTTGGCGCCGTGCCATCGGTCGACGGCGTCCTGGCGGTTCACGAACGAGCTGACGGTGAACAGCGCGATCAGCAACATGCCGTGGCCGACCATGAAGAAGCCTAGCGGAAAGCCCAGAAACTTGTTCGAATTCAACTCCACGCCGTAGATCGGCATGACGATCAGCGCTGTCAGAAACGGAACGAGCGAGGCGACGAGCTGCCATTTGGTATGGCGCCAGTAGGGCTTCCGCTCCGAACGCTCGATCATGGTTCCCCCTGAACCGTATGCTCTGCTCGCACATTACTGCACGGGTCGGGCACTCTTGCGTTGCAGATGAGCCCTGCGTGTGACCGCTGCTTCACCTCCGCCGTCCGCGCCAAGTTTGGCGGCGATGCCAACAAATTATGTCGGTTGCTTGGCCCGTGGACCCTGCGACGTTCGGGTTGTTCACGGAACCTTGCGGTCAGTGACTGTTCGCGCATTATTTCAGCAATGCGCCCGACTTAGTGCCAATTGCGGGCGAAGAAAAACACACCAACCGGCCAGGAGGCCACCGTGCCCGCCAACCGCCTGATGATCGTCGACGATCACCCGCTCTTCCGGGACGCGCTCAGTCAGGCGCTTGAGACCATCGGCGACGAGACGAATATTTCAGACGTCGGCTCACTCGACGAACTGAATGCGGCGCTCGACAAGGACACGAATGTCGACCTGATCCTGCTCGATCTCTCGATGCCGGGCGTCCAGGGCTTCTCAGGGCTGCTCTACCTACGCGCCCAGCACCCCGAAATTCCGGTCGCGATTGTCTCGGCCACCGAAGACCCAACGATCATCCGACGCGCGATCGACTTTGGCGCTTCCGGTTTCATCCCGAAGTCGCAGCCGACAGGTGAAATCCGCGATGCGGTCAAGCGCATCCTGAATGGCGATGTCTGGACGCCGCCGAACCTCGAGACGATGCCGGCTGACGATGAGACCGATGACCTCATCCGTCGTCTCGGCACGCTGACACCTCAGCAGGTGCGCGTCCTCATGATGCTCGGCGAGGGTCTGCTCAACAAACAAATCGCCTACAAGCTCGGCGTCTCCGAGGCGACGATCAAGGCGCACGTCTCGGCGATCCTTCAGAAGCTTGGCGTCGACAGCCGCACGCAGGCTGTGATCGCGGTCAACAAGATCGACGTCAATCAGTGGAACCCGCAGCCACTGCAGGTCGCCGCGAAATAGCGAGCTTCACTCGGCGGCGACGCGCTGGCGGATATACTGCGTGATCAATGCGCGCACCGCGCCTGCCTTCACCGGCTTTCGTAACAGCGACAATCCCATCCCACGGATCGTCTTCTCCGTCTCGGGGCTATGGTCGGCCGTGATGATGACGCCCGGTATTTCGCTGCCGAGCCGCTGCCGCAGCTGCATGATCGCGGCGTCCCCGGTCCCGTTGTCGAGGTGGTAGTCCGCGAAGATGACGTCGGGCTCACCCTGGACGTGCTCGAGCGTGTCCATCGCCTCGTCCGCATCGGCTGCGGCGATCACCTTGCATCCCCAGCCTTCGAGCAGGGTCTTCATGCCCTCGAGGATGACGGCTTCGTTGTCGAGGCAGATGACGATCGAGCCTGACAATCGCTGCGGCACCGGCTGCGGATCGAAGCGGGTGAAGACCTCGACAGGCGCCGCCTTCGGCAATCGCACGCGGAACGTGGACCCAGCACCGACCTGCGACTGGACGTCGACCTCGGTGCCCAGCAGATGGCTGATGCGGTCGACGATCGACAGGCCAAGACCCAGACCGCGCACGTCGGCCGCGGTCCCGTCGACGCGCTGGAATTCTCGGAAGATGATTTTGCGATGCTCTTCCGCAATCCCCGGCCCTGTGTCGTGCACTTCGATCACCACATCGCCACCACGCTGACGGGCGCCGACAAGCACCTTACCGTTCGTCGTATATTTGATCGCATTCGAGACGAGGTTTTGGAGCAGGCGGCGCATCAACCGGCGATCGGTTCGCACCCACAGCGAGCTATGGACGATACGCAGCTCAAGCTGACGTTTGCGTGCGATCGGCGCGAACTCGACGGCCAGATTGCCGAGTAGCTCGGACACCGGAAGATCGATCAGGTCCGTTTGCGCCTGACCCGCATCGATCCGCGATATCTCCGTGATCGCCCCGAAAATTTCTTCAACCGCTGTCAGGGACACATCGATGTTGCGCGCAATGCGGTCTGCTGTGGGGTCGAGCTCGCGTTCCTTCAGGCTCGTTGTGTAGAGCCGCGCTGCGTTCAACGGCTGCAGGATGTCGTGCGTCGCGGCGGCAACGAAGCGGGTCTTGTCGCGGTTCGCCGTGTCCGCCCGCGTCTTGGCGATCGCGAGCGCCGCGTTCGACGACAGCAGTTCGGCCGTTCGTTCTTCGACCCGCCGTTCCAGCGTTGCGTTCACCTGAGCCAACGCGTTGGAGACTGCGACACGCTGCGTGATGTCGGCGAAGGTCGTGACGATCCCACCCTGTGGCATCGCAGCCGTCCGCACTTCGATGTAACGCCCGCTGTGGCTGAGCCGCTCCTGGAACGTCTCAAGCGTGCTCGACAATCGCGTCAGCCGTTCACCCACGACCGCTTCGATCTCGGCGTCTGTCACCGCGCCGAAGTCGCCGCGCTGCGCCATGATCCGCAGAATGCGATCGAGCGGAACGCCCACGCGGCCGAGTTCAGGCGGCAAATCCAGGATTTCGCGAAAGCGGCGGTTCCAGCAGACCAGACGCATGTCACGGTCGAACACAACGAGCCCGTGTCGCACCTGATCGATCGCCGACTGAAGCAGGTCGCGGTTGTGCTGGAGCGCTTCTGACGCGTCGTCGAGGAGGCTCAGGACGGATTGCTCGTTTGAGGCATCTCTGCGCAAGAGCAGCGACAGGACGAGCCGCGCTGACGCAGCCCCGACCGTGCTCGCAAGCACGCGCTCGGTGAACCGCAGGATCGGCAGGTCCGCGGCGGCCTGATCGTTCAGCGTGATCCCACGATGGCGCGCGAACTCGTCAAACGAACGCTGCGTGCGTTCAGCACCGACATAGCGGCTGACGGTCTGGCGAAGATCGCCGACGGTGACGTCCGACTGCCAGACCTTAAAGTCCGGCTGCGTTACGACCATTGCCGTCTCAGGGCGCGCGAAGAGCTGTGTCTGCAGGCGCTCCACAGGCGTCGGCGGATGGCGCCGGGAGACCGCATAGAACGTCAGCGCGTTGACCGCGAGGCTCCAGATCACGCCATGCGTCAGCGGATCAAACGACAGGAAAAACAGCGCCTGCGGTTTAAAGATCGCGAGCCCGAACGGCCCGTCCGTGACGAGGCTTTGCGGCAGATACCCGGCCTTTACGATCCACGGCAAAAGCAGCGTGTAGGCCCACACGCCGAAGCCCGCGAGCATGCCGGCGATCGCCCCGCGCTCAGAGCCGTTTCGCCAAAGCAGGCCGAGGAAGAACGCCGGCGCCAACTGCGCGATGGCGGCGAAAGAGATGAGCCCGATCCCGCTCAGCGAGTCAGCCGAAGCAAGCGCCTGCTGCACGACAAACGCTGACAACACGATCGCACAGATCGCAGCCCGGCGGATCATCAGCAATTGCCGCGTCATGACCTGCGGTGTCGCCGCTTCGAGAGTGCGGCGGCGGACGAGCAGCGGCATCACTGCGCCGTTGCAGATCAGGATCGCCACTGCGATTGCCTCGACAACAACCATCGCAGTCGCCGCTGAAAAACCGCCAATGAACGCGAGCGCCGTCAGGAACTGCGAGTCGCTCGCCATCGGCACGAGGATGACGAAAAGGTCCGGGTCGGCTCCGGTGCTGGAGAACGTGAGGAGCCCCGCCGCTGCGATAGGCACGACGAAAAGATTGATCGCGACCAGATAGAGCGGAAACTGCCACGACGCGCGACGTACTTCCGTCTCGCTGCGGTTTTCGACGACCGTCACATGGAACTGGCGCGGCAGCAGGAGAATGCAACTGAAGCTCAACAGCGTCACCGTCAGCCAGCGCATGCCGTCGGGCGATTGGGCGAAAACCGACGTCACGTCAGGGCGCGCGCTTAAGCGCTCCCAAAACCCCATCGGTCCACCGAAGGCGACGAAGACAACGAACACGCCGATCGAGACGAACGCGAACAGCTTGACGACCGATTCAGCCGAGATCGCCATGACGAGCCCGTTCTGGTGCTCCGTCGCATCGATATGGCGCGTCCCGAACAGCACCGCGAACAATGCAAGCCCAACGGCGACCAGAAGCGACGTCGTGAAAAGGGCAGGCTCGGCGGCGCCGTCGACGCCGCTCGGCGTCTGCAACGTGGTGACGGTCGTGACGATCGCTTTGAGCTGCAGCGCGATGTAGGGCAGCGCACCGACCACGGCGATCATCGTGACAACGGCTGCCACCGTCGGGCTCTTGCCGTAGCGCGCTGCGAGAAAGTCAGCGACCGACGTCAGGTTCTGCGACTTCGCGATGCGGATGACGCGCAGGATGAGCGGCCAACCGAATGCAAACATCAGGATTGGGCCGAGGTAGACCGGGATGAAGTCCCAACCCGTTGTCGCCGCGTTGCCGACGCTGCCAAAGTACGTCCAGGACGTGCAGTAAATCGCGAGCGCGAGCGCGTAGATGATGGGCCGGCCGTTGACCGGCGGTCGACGTCGCGCACGCGCGTCGCCCCAGGCTGCGATGAGGAACAGTGCCCCCGCATAAGCGAGCGCAATCGCGATGATCGCGTATCCCTCAAACATGTGGGGTCGGGCTCCGGTCGACCACGGCGCGGGTCGCGACAGGCGTAATCGCCTAAGTCCCCTTATCCTAAAGACTAAACCGCGGCGACTAAAGCCGCTGAAACAGTGAAAATTGACTGAACCGGTCTGTTGCGCCGCCAACTGCTGCGAATTGTCCACCCAGCTCCGCTTTACGCGAACACTGATCAACAGCTAGCGGAACGCCTGACAAGACGGCTTGTCGCACGCGCCGGAGGTGCCGCGCGTGTCACGCGCGCTCAGGAGAGACCGAGATGGGTATGCTTTCCGAATTCAAGGAATTCGCGATTAAAGGGAACATGGTCGACATGGCCGTCGGCATCATCATCGGCGGGGCGTTCGGCACGATCGTCCAGTCGCTGGTGAAGGACGTGATCATGCCGCCCATCGGCCTCATGCTCGGCGGCGTCGACTTCTCAGACATCAAGATCCTGCTGTCCGGCCAAGCCGGCGCCGAGGATGCCGTGACGATGAACATCGGCTCGTTCATCAATAACTGCATCAGCTTTCTGATTGTCGCCTTCGCAGTCTTCCTGCTCGTCAAAGGCGTGAACTCACTCCGCAAGCAGTTCGAAGAGCAGAAAGAAGCCGAAGTTGCAGCACCGACGGCATCTGAAAAGCTGCTCGAAGAGATCCGCGACGAACTCAAGAAGTCGCACGCCTGATCAGCGCGCGTTTCCCTCGGCGGCGCCGCGTCGTGCGCCGTCGGGGCCACTGACGACCGAGCGCGCAAAACGCCTCAGGCGTCGGCAATCCGCGTGACGACGGCGGCGGCGGCCGAGAGCGTCTTGTGCACAGGGCATTTGTCGGCAATCTCGACAAGCCGCTCGCGAACCTCCGGCGCGACGTCACCGTGGACGGTCAACACGCGCTCAAACCGGTCGATTTTCCCGCTGCGGCCCTCGATGGCTTCGCCGCAATCGTTGCAGTGATCGACCGCGACCTTGCCGTGTGTGACGGCCACCGACACGCGCGGCAGATCGAGCTTCTTATGCTCGCCATACATGCGCAGCGTCATCGTCGTGCAGGCGCCAAGCGCGATGCTTAAAAACTCATAGGGGCTCGGCCCGGTATCGGTGCCGCCGACCGATTTCGGCTCATCGGCGAGCAACCTGTGGCGGCCCGTCGAGACGGAGTTCTGGAACTTGCCGAGCCCGGTTTCCGAGACTGTCACCTGATCCGGATCGGTGTCTGGCACAGCGTCCTCGGCGACGTACTTCCCGCTCCAGGCCGCGATGACCTGAGCTGCAAACGCCGCGTCGGCTTTCCGGCTCACCAGGTGATCCGCGTCATCCAACGACACGAAGCTCTTGGGATGTTTCGCGGTGACGAAGATGCGCGTCGCGTTTTCAATGCCGACCGTTTCGTCACGCGGAGCGTGCATCACGAGCAAGGCCTTGCCGAGCTTCGCGATTCTGTCTTCGAGCTTCTGGCCGACAGCGTCATCGACGAACTGCTTCTCAATGGTGAAGTTGCGGCCGGCGAGCGTCACCTCGGCCGAGCCCTCGTTTTTGATCGCATCGAGCGAGCTTCCGAAGTTGTGCAGCACGTGTCCGACATCAGCCGGCGCCCCGATGGTGACAACCGCCTTGGCCTCCGGAATTTCACTCGCCGCAGCCAGAACGGCAGCACCACCGAGCGAATGACCAATTAGGATCGATGGCGCCTCGAACGCCGAACGAAGGTGATCGGCGGCCCGGATCAGATCTGCGACGTTTGACGAGAAATTTGTGTTGGCGAACTCACCGCCAGACCGCCCGAGCCCGGTGAAGTCAAACCGCAGGACGCCGATGCCCTGCCGCGCAAGCTCGCCTGAGATGTGCCGCGCCGCCGCGACGTCCTTCGAACACGTGAAGCAGTGCGCGAATAGCGCAAAGCCGCGCGGCGGCCCGGCCGGGAGATCGACACGCGCGGCGAGTTCATCACCGTCGTGGCCCTGAAAGGTCGTCTTGATCACAGTTGCCTGCATGGGAGGTCTCCGGCTTTGAGCGCTGCGGCGATCGCGGGCGAACGCTTGCGGGTTTGGCCCCAAGCGATCATGCGGAGAGGGCCCACGACAAGGCCTCACGTGCACCGACACCCGAATGTGACGGCTGCGTGAGCCCGCGTGTGGGTACGTGTCAACGCCGTGATGGCAGCCTCTAAAGAAAGCTGTAGGGGTCGATATCGACGGTGACGCGAAGATCGCTCTTCGGTACCGGAGCTTCAGCGAGCCAACCGCGAATGAACGCCTGCGTGTCCCGCTCTTTGGGTGCTTTCACGAGCAGGCGCCAACGGAAACGGCCCCTTACAACCGCGATCGGCGCCTCTGCGGGGCCGAGGACTGCGATGTGGTCTGAAGGCGGAACAGCAAGCTTCAGCGCGCGGGCGTACTCCGCCGCGAGGTCTTTGTCCTTCGATGTCACAATGAGCGCTGCGAGACGGCCATAGGGCGGAAGGCCGCCAAGCTGACGCGCGCGCACTTCTTCTGCCAGGAATGCATCGCGATCGCCGGAGACAATCGCTGACATGACAGGGTGATCGGGATTGTACGTCTGCACAAACCCGCGGCCCTGTTCGCCGACCCGGCCTGCGCGTCCCGTCACCTGATGCAGCAGTTGAAACGTCCGCTCACCCGCGCGTGGGTCAGCGCCCTGTCCAAGGCCGAGATCGCCATCAACAATGCCGACCGTCGTCAGCCCCGGAAAGTTGTGTCCCTTCGCGACAATCTGAGTGCCGATGATGATGTCGGTCTCGCCCTGCTCGATCTCGTTGATGACGCTGCGCATCTCCGAGATGCCGGGGATGAGGTCGCTTGAGAGCAACGCGCGCCGCGCCTCGGGGAAGCGTTCTGCAACCTCTTCCGCGATACGCTCGACGCCCGGACCGCAGGCCACCATGGTGTCGGCCTCGCCGCACTTCGGGCACGTCTTCGGGACGGCCAGCGAAAACCCGCAGTGGTGACAGTTGAGCTGCTTGCGAAAGCGATGCTCGACCAGCCAGGCGGTGCACTGCGGGCATTCGAGCCGGTGGCCGCATGACCGACAGAGCGTCAACGGCGCATACCCGCGACGGTTCAGGAACAGCAGCGTTTGCTTGCCGGCCGCCAACGTCTCGCCAATGGCCTCGACGAGGACGGGCGACAGCCACTGGCCTTTCTCCGGCGGCGCAGATCGCAGATCGATCGCAGAGACATCGGGCAACGCGACGCCCGAGTAGCGCGACGCCAGCCGCAGATGGCGGTACCGCCCGGTCTCAGCGTTGACGTGGCTTTCAATCGACGGCGTTGCAGACGCGAGGACGACTTGCACACCGCCGAGCCGCGCGCGGACAACGGACATATCGCGCGCCTGGTAGTTGACGCGGTCCTCCTGCTTAAAGCCCGCGTCATGTTCTTCGTCGACGACGATCAGTCCGAGGTCCGGATAGGGCAGGAACAGTGCCGAGCGCGCACCGACGACGCAA
>JBCBXS010000090.1:0-8980 GCA_039816475.1 Pseudomonadota bacterium
TGGCTTGCGAGCAGTTCATCGTAGGCGAGGCGCTGCCACGCCGCACCGCCGATCGCGACATCGGTTGGTTCCGCCGGCCGGTGGAGTGCGCTGAGCGCGTCCTTGAAGCCCGGCCAGTCGCGCGCTGACAGCCACGTTGCATCCTGCCATTCGGGCATCTCCGGGATGCGGTCGACGGTCTGGCGCATGATCTTTGCGAGGACCTTGCCGGTCAGGCCTGCCGTCAGCCCGTAGACGGGTTCAAGCATCGGCAGCCGATCCCGCTGGTCCGGCGGCAGAACGTAATCGGGATGCAGCATCTGCATCTGGTCGCCATAACGGTCGACGCGGCCGGACACATAACGCGTTTCGCCTTCGGGAAGCTGTCGCTCGATGAAGCGGCGCTCGGCATGGAAGAAGACGAGATCGAGCCGCCCGGTCTCGTCCTCACAGACGACGCGGTACGGCACGCGGTTGTTGCCGCGTGGCGGCGGTTTGTGTTTGAGGACGCGAACAGCGAACGTCGCGATGGTCCCGGGTTCTGCTTCCGCAAGCGTCGGTTCAGCGCGCCGATCAATGACGCCCGTTGGCACGTGCCACAGCAGATCGAGCACGCGGACCTGGTCAACGCCGGGCGGTAGCCGCACAGCCTTCGTGAGGAAGCCAGCCACACGCGGGCCGACGCCGGTGAGCGTTTCAGCCGAAGCGAACAACGGTGCAAGCGTGTCGGGTCGCATGGGTCGCACTCAGCGGGCGGCGGGCGGTTGGCTGGTTGAGGTTCCGAACCGGAACAACGATGCGAAGGCGTGGCTGCAAGCGCCGCATCGCCTTTCCATCCGGCACCTCGCCATCTATATCCACGAAACGGTGGCGGGCACCGGAAATGAGGTCAAGGCTTGGGGGCGCTCAGTCCCCATCGACCCGGGCCCAAGCCACTGCAAATCCAGAACCCTGGTGCTTTCGGGCCCCGGGGCGGTCGACATTGATCAGCCCTCCGTTGTGAGCAGGCGGGGTTGAGCGCGAGCGAGGTTCGTCGAAGCGTGGAAGCAGAGCAGAGTAGTAGACTGGACGTGCGCCGGCGGCGTGCCAGATATCGCGCGAATTATCGCGGCACGAAGGAAATGGATTGGCTGCTCGGCAAGTTCGCCGACGCGCATCTCGCGGACATGCCCGACGACCGTTTGACGACGTTCGAGCAGTTCCTCGCGCTCGCCGATCCCGAACTTCAGGTCTGGCTGATGGACTCCGTCAGCGAAGTCAGTGTGGCACCGCCCGACCCAAAGTTCGCGGAACTGATCGATCAGGTCCGCGCATTCCACGACATGAAACCGCTCGCGAGCCGAGGCTGATCCGCGAGCGCGGCAGTCAATTCATAAGAGGGCAAACCGGGTGGCGGTTGCAGAGAGTTTGATCGGCGCGGGTGAATTGACGCTGACGGGTGCGCCCGAAGGCTATGACGCCCGCGCTCTGGCGCAGCGGGTGCAGCAGCTCGGCTTCGAGGGTCCGGGCGCGATCATTCATGTCGCGCGCGATGACCGCCGGCTCGAGGCCCTTGATCAGGCGTTGAAGTTTTTCGCGCCGAACGTGCGCCGGATCGTTCTGCCAGCCTGGGACACCGTCCCTTACGACCGCGTCGGACCGGCCCCGGACCTGATTGCCAAGCGGATGACCGCGCTGACCAAGCTGACGTTCGGCGGTCGCAAACATCCAACGCTGGTGCTGACCACCGTCAACGCAATCCTGCAGAAGTTGCCGCCGCGATCGTTCATCAAGCAGGCCGTCCGTCAGCTCGCTCCCGGCCAACGCATGGACATGAACCGCCTGATGCAGCGGCTCTCGCTCGGCGGCTACACACGGACAGGCACCGTCATCGAGGCCGGCGAGTACGCAGTTCGGGGCGGAATCCTGGATGTGTTTCCGCCGGGCCGGGTCAATCCGGTGCGCCTCGACTTCTTCGGCGACACGCTCGAGACGATCAAAGCGTTTGATGCCGAAAGCCAGCGGACGTCGAAGGCGCTTCAGAAGCTCGTCCTGATGCCGATGAGCGAAGTGGCCTTCGGCGAAGACGCGATCGCGACGTTCCGGCAGTCCTATGTGTCACTGTTCGGGGGCAACACGAACGACGACCCGATGTACCAGGCGGTCGTCAACGGCCAGAGCTATCCGGGCGTAGAGCACTGGCTTCCGTTCTTCTTCGAGGATGTCGAGACGCTGTTCGATTACGTCGGCGACGATGCAGCCGTCAGCTTCGACGCGGACGCCGACAGCGCCGTGCGACAACGCTTCGAGCAGATCGAGGAGCACTACCTCGCACGGACGGACGGGCTCGAAGCCGAAGCGTTCGGTGCGCCGCCTTACAAGCCTGTGCCGCCGGACCGGATGTTCGTGACGGGACCTGAGTGGGCCTCGGCGCTCTCGGAACGCGGCGTATTCCGGCTGACGGAGGCAAAGAGCGTCCCGTCGGGCGACGCGGAAGATGCCGGCGGTCGGCTCGGGCGTCTTTTCACAGAGGAGCGCCAGGCCGACGGCGGCGACCTCTTCGGCGCGGTCATCGGGCATATAAAAGCAGGTCTTGGTTCGAACCGTCGCGTGATGCTGGCGGCCTGGACACCCGGCTCGCGGGAACGGATCGTCGGCCTTCTCCGAGACCGGGGCTTCGAAGACATCCGCGCGGTCGAGACCTTCAAGGATGTGCTCGCGTTGCCCGAGGGTGTTGCCGCCGCCGTCGTCCTCGGTGTCGAACGCGGGTTTGAGGCCTCAGATCTCGTCGTCATCGCAGAACAGGACATCCTCGGTGACCGCCTTGTTCGGCCGCGCAAACGCCGCAAGAAAGCCGCCGATGTCCTGAGCGAGGCAGCGTCACTTTCCGTCGGCGATCTGGTTGTTCATGCCGACCATGGCATCGGGCGTTTCGAAGGCCTCGAGACCATTGAGGCAGTCGGTGCGCCGCACGACTGCCTACAACTCGTCTACCACGGCGGTGACAAGCTCTACCTGCCGGTCGAGAACATTGAACTGTTGTCGCGCTACGGCGCCGACAGCGAGACCGCGCAATTGGATCGCCTCGGTGGGGCTGCATGGCAAAACCGCAAGGCGCGGCTGAAGAAGCGTCTTCTCGAGATCGCAGCCGACCTTATTAAAGTTGCAGCGCTCCGAGAGCTTCGCGAAGCGCCTGCGCTTGAGCCACCGACCGGCGCTTATGATGAGTTCGTCACACGCTTCCCGTTCGAGGAAACCGACGACCAAGCCGCCAGCATCGAAGCCGTCCAGGACGATCTCGTTGCCGGCAGGCCGATGGATCGTCTCGTCTGCGGCGATGTCGGGTTTGGCAAGACCGAGGTCGCGATGCGGGCGGCCTTCATCGCGGCGATGAACGGTCTGCAGGTTGCAGTCGTCGTGCCGACGACGTTGCTCGCCCGGCAACACTACCGGAGCTTCGCCGACCGTTTCCGTGGCTTTCCGCTTAAGATCGCGCAGGCGTCGCGGCTTGTGGGGACGAAAGAACTGGCGGACGTGAAGGCGGGGCTGAAGGCCGGTGACGTCGACATTGTCATCGGCACGCATGCGCTGCTCGGAAAGTCGATCGAGTTCGACCGCCTTGGCCTTTTGATCATC
Organism: Pseudomonadota bacterium; assembly: GCA_039816475.1. Taxonomy (GTDB): domain Bacteria; phylum Pseudomonadota; class Alphaproteobacteria; order Rhizobiales; family Hyphomicrobiaceae; genus JBCBWG01. The sequence continues at coordinate 3,595 of JBCBXS010000090.1, forward strand.
GACGAGGAGCAGCACTTCGGCGTCACGCATAAGGAGCGGCTGAAGCAGCTCAAGGAAGACGTCCACGTCCTGACGCTGTCTGCAACGCCGATCCCGCGGACGCTGCAACTCGCGCTCTCGGGTGTGCGCGAACTCTCGCTGATCACCACGCCGCCGGTCGACCGGCTCGCGGTGCGCACGTACGTCTCGCCGTTCGATCCGGTGATCCTGCGCGATGCGTTGCGGCGCGAACGGTTCCGTGGCGGGCAGACGTTCTATGTCGTCCCGCACATCAAGGACTTGGACGAGGTGCAGGAGTTCCTGACCGAGGCGGTCCCTGAATTGCGCGTTGCGCGTGCGCACGGGCAGCTTCCGCCGACCGAAATCGAAGACATCATGACGGCCTTCTATGAGGGCAACTACGACATCCTGCTGTCCACGCCGATCGTGGAATCAGGCCTCGACGTCCCGAATGCGAACACGATGATTGTCCATCGTGCCGACCGGTTCGGCCTTGCGCAGCTCTATCAGCTTCGCGGCCGTGTCGGTCGCTCGAAGGCCCGTGCCTACGCCTACTTCACGACGCCGCCGGGCAAGATGATGACAGCAACGGCTGAGAAGCGCCTGAAGGTGCTCGCCTCTCTTGATCAGCTTGGCGCCGGCTTCTCGCTCGCGAGCCACGACCTCGACATCCGCGGCGGTGGTAATCTGCTCGGCGAAGAACAGTCCGGCCACATCCGGGAAGTCGGCTTCGAACTCTACCAGTCGATGCTGGAAGAGACGATCACCGCGCTCAAGGGCGGCAACGAAGGCGGCGAGGATCAGTGGAGCCCCGAGATTGCGATCGGTGTTCCGACGTTGATCCCGGAGAGCTATGTCGCCGATCTGCAATTGCGGCTTGGGCTCTATCGCAGGCTTTCGAACCTCGAGACCCGCGCGGATATCGATGACTTTGCAGCCGAACTCGCCGACCGCTTTGGGCCGGTGCCGGATGAAGTGAAGGGCTTGCTCGACGTCATGGAGATCAAGGCTCTCTGCCGGAAGGCGGGTATCCAGAAAATCGATGCCGGGCCGAAGGGTGCGGTCTTCACGTTCCGCGAAGGCGAACTCGCAAGCCCCGAGGCCGTGCTCAAGTTCATCCAAAAGGCCGGCCCAAAGGCCAAGCTTCAGCCGGACAACAAGCTCGTCTACAAGGCCGGTTGGGATGACGGAGATCGTCGTCTCAAGGGCGTGACGCGTGTGCTGGGTGAGATGACCGGCGCCAGTGCGAAGGCGCAAGCAGACGCCGCTGCTCCATCGGCCTGACACGCGTCGGCCAATTCACGGTTTGTGATGTTTTTACTTGTGCTTGGCGTGGACGATTGTCAGGCGGGATCAGACATGCGCACTTGCTCCCGGTGACAGACGCCGGGACGGGCGAAATCGAGCGTAGGGTGGCAGCAAATGAATAACTTTATCGGACTTGCAATCGGATTGGCCGTGGCGGCCGTCGTCGGGCTTTGGGCTGGAAGCCAGAGCAACAAGGTTGCCACGATGCAGGAGGAAGCCGCGAAGCTGACGACGGCCCAGACAGCGACGTCCAAGTCGCTCGAGGAGATCCAGGCGAAGCTTTCAGAGGCGACCGAAAAACTGAAGGCTGCCACCGAGCAGACCGCTGCGATCACAAAGGAACGCGATACGGCGATGGCCCGCGTGACGCGGCTGGCGGACACCGTCGAGGCGCTCGAGGAGCAGACCGGCGACATGGCAACGATGTTCGAGAAGAGCGCCAGCGAACTGAAGACGACGAAGGCCTCGCTCACCGAAAACGAGAAGTCCGGTGCGGCCATCAAGGCGGAAGCTGACAAGCTCAAGGCTGGTCTGGCGGATGCTCAAAAGCAGGTCTCGGCGCTGAACGAGAAAGTCTCAGGCGTTGAGGCTTCGCTCGCTAAGGCGCGCGAGGAAATGAAGGGCATCACAGCCGAGCGCGATGAGGTGATGTCAAAGTTGGAAGCAGCCACCGGCGAACTGGAAAGCGCCCGCGATGAGGTCGAGAGCCTAAGCTCTGAACTCGATCAGGAGCGCAAGGCGCGCGAAGACGCCGAAAAGGCTCTCGAAGAAGCACAGGCAGCCAAGCCGACCGATACCTGATCCGGTCGCGCAGTTCAAAACGGCGCGGTTCGGAGCCTCGCGCCGCCACACTGAGCACGACACAAATGAGCCCCGACGCAGCGTCTGCGTCGGGGCTCATCTATTTGTGGCCTGGAGAGGCGGCCAACGCGCTCGCGCCTATCGCGGTTCGGTCTGGAGTGCCTTGTAGACCGTGTAGCACATGGCAAGCACGACGATCGTGAACGGAATGCCCGTCGAGACCGCGGCACCCTGCAGCGCTGCAAGCCCGCCGCCGAGAAGCAGTGCGATCGCGACCAACCCCTCGAGCGTGCACCAGAACACACGCTGCACCACAGGCGCGTCCATCTTTCCGCCGGCCGTAATCGTGTCGATCACCAGTGAGCCGCTATCCGACGACGTCACGAAGAAGATGATGATCAGCACAAGCGCGATCGGGGCAACGATGCTGTAAAGCGGCAACTCCTTCAGGAAGCCGAAGAGCGCCCCTTCCGGCTTGTAGCTGTCGATGACCGTCGCCTTCACGCCTTCAGCGCCGCCGGCGTTCAGCATGTCGATGGCAGCCCCACCGAACGTCGACATCCACAATGCGCAAACGAGGGTCGGCGCAATCAGCGCGCAAAGGACGAACTCACGCACCGTCCGGCCCTTCGAGATCCGCGCGATGAACATGCCAACGAACGGGCTCCAGGCGATCCACCAGGCCCAGTAGAAGGTCGTCCAGCCGTGGAAGTAGCTGGTGTCCTCCCGACCGAACGGGTTTGAGAGCGCAGGCAGGAGTGTCACGTACTGCCACATCGTCTGCCCGTAGCGCGTGAACGCTTCGACGACGCCGGTCATTGCGATGACGAAGACGAACAGCCCGACAGCCATCAGCATGTTGATCTCGGACAGGCGCTTCACGCCTTTGTCCATACCGAGGACGACCGAGACGAGCGCGACGGCCGTGATGCCGATAATCAGGAACACCGTCACGGTCGACGTCGGCTCGATGCCGAAGACTTCGTTCATGCCGGCAGCAACCTGCTGCGCGCCGAGACCGAGCGATGTGGTCAGGCCGAACAACGTTGCGAAGACGGCGAGCGTGTCGATGACGTGGCCCGGCCACCCCCAGATCCGATCGCCGAGGATCGGGTGGAATGCAGAGCGCAGCGTGAGCGGCAAGCCTTTGTTGTAGCAGAAGATCGCAAGCGTAAGCCCTACGACGGCATAGACCGCCCAGCCTTCCAGGCCCCAATGGTGGATCGTGCCCACGATGCCGATGTATTCGTTGCCCGGTTGCGTGATGTCGATGCCGAGTGGCCGCGCAGCGCCATTCTCAGAGAAGTTGTAATAGACGGGCTCAAGGACGCCGAAGAACATCAGGCCAATGCCGATGCCGGCGGCAAACATCATCGCGATCCAGCCGGGGTACGAATAATCGGGCTTGGCATCCTTGCCGCCGATCCTGACACCGCCGACGGGCAGCACGATGAGAGCAAGGCAGAACAGCGTCATGATGTTCACGGACATCACGAGGAACCAGTCGAACTGCTTGGTCAGAAACGGCCGGAGCCAGCCGAAGAACTCGGCTGACGCTTCCTGATATGAAAGAGCTGCGATTACGAAAGCGATGATGAGTCCGGCCGAGACCAGAAACACCGGATTGTGAATGTCCAACCCGAACGGTCGGATGTTGTCGCTACCCAGCTCGTAGTCGGTGATCGTGTCGTCACCGTCGGGCTGAGCGTCGATCTCATTGTGCGTGGTCGCCATTACGTCCTCCTTGTTATTATTATTTTCCGTGACCGTTCAGTGCCTTAACTGCGGAACATCCCGGTCCGGACCCAAAGCCTGCGATCGATTTGTGAGGGGCGCAATGCTCCAAACAAATGAAACGACACAACCAAAGTGGCGTAGCGGCTTGCGCTGACAGCGCCGTGGCTCGCACCTACTCTTGTGGTGCCAAGAAGATAAACCGGGTCGACGCCAGGCGTTCCCGCCTGTCGAACAGGGCCGGGCAGCGAGGAGGAAACGATGGCCGGCTCAAACAACGGAAGTGCGTGCTGCGGACCCGGGTATGCGTCGCCGGAAGAGGCCATGAAGGCCGAGCGCGAGAAGGTGCTCTACACGGTTGCGCTCTATACAGGCACCGGAGTTGAGAAGCCGGACTACCTCGCGACCGTCGACGTCGATCCCGACAGCCCGACCTACAGCCAGGTCGTCGCCCGCACCGAGATGCCGCAAATCGGCGACGAGCTTCATCACTCTGGCTGGAACGCCTGCTCGTCCTGCCATCACGACGACAGCAAGAAGCGTCAGTTTTTGCTACTACCGGGTGTGCGCACGACCAACATAAACGTGGTCGATACGTCGGATCCGCGCGCGCCGAAGCTGCACAAGGTCGTCTCCGGCGACGAGATCAAGGCCAAGACGAACCTGTCCGGCCCACACACCGTCCACTGCCTGGGCGCAGACATCATCATCTCGATGCTCGGTGATGCTGACGGCAACGCGCCCGGCGGTTTCCTCCATCTCGATGAGAACTTCGAGATCGTCGGCCGGTGGGAAAACGACATCACCGGCATGAATTACAACTACGATTTCTGGTACCAGCCGCGCCACAACATGATGGTGTCGTCGGAGTGGGCCGCGCCGAACACGTTCATGCCGGGCTTTGATCTGGAAGACGTCGCCAAGGGCAAGTACGGCCACTCGATCCACTTCTGGGACTTCAAGGGCAAGCGCATCGAGAAGTCCGTCGACCTCGGCGAAGAGGGCATGATCCCGCTCGAGGTTCGCTTTCATCACAATCCGGACTCGACCCACGGGTTCGTGGCCGCCACGCTCTCATCGAACGTGTTCCACTGGCACAAGAACGGGAAGGGCGTCGAACTCGAGAAGGTGATCGACGTCCCGACAATCGACGTCGACGGCTTCCCGGTGCCGATGCCGTCATTGATCACCGATATCCTGATCTCGATGGACGACAAGTACCTCTACTTCTCGAACTGGCTGCATGGCGACCTGCGCCAGTACGACATCTCCGACCCGTCGAACCCGAAGATGACCGGCCAGGTCTGGATCGGCGGGCTGCTAGGCAAGGCGCCGGAAGTGAACGGCGTCACCGTCCATGGCGCACCGCAGATGATCCAGCTCTCGCTCGACGGCAAGCGCCTTTACGTGACGACGTCACTGTTCTCGACGTGGGACAACCAGTTCTATCCCGGCATGAAGGACAGCGGCGCGCAGATGTTCGTCGTCGATTGCAACACGGAAAACGGTGGCATGACCATCAATTCCGATTTCGTTGTCGACT
>JBCBXS010000091.1:0-8959 GCA_039816475.1 Pseudomonadota bacterium
GCCTCCGGAAGGTCAGCGCGACGGATGCGGACGTCGATAACACGCACGCCAAGGTCGTCGGCCTCCGTGTTCACCTGCCCGTTGATCGCCTCCATCAGTGTCTCGCGCTTATCCCGCACGAGATCCTGGAAGGTCGCGCCACCAAGCACACGACGGAGCGCCGCTTCGAGGAACGTGCCGAGCCGGTTGCGCGCCCGTTCTTCGGTCCGAACGCGCTGATAGAAGGTCAGCGGATCGGTAATGCGGAAGCGGGCGAAGGCATCGACGACCAGTCGCTTCTGGTCACTGGTGATGACTTCCTGCGGCTCGATGTCGAGATCGAGGATCCGCTTGTCGAAATAGACGACCTCATCCATGACCGGCACGCGCCAATAGAGGCCCGGCTTGTCACTGATCTCGCGCTCGATCTTACCGAAGCGGAGGACGATCGCCTGCTCCGTCTGGTGGACGATGAAGGCTGACAGAAACACGCCGATCCCGGCGAGAACGGCCAGCACGAAAAGGAATGCGAAAAGACCGCGGATCATTACTGGCGACCTCCCGTGTTGGTCGGCTGACGCGTTGTTCGGTTCTGCGTCCCGGACTGCTGTTGTCCGCGCTGACTGGTGAGACTGTCGAGCGGCAGATACGGCACGACGCCTGAGCCGCTATTGCCCGTGTCGATGATGACCTTGTCGGTGTTGCCGAAGACGCGCTCCATGGTCTCGTAGAAGAGACGCTGGCGGGTCACTTCAGGGGCCTTGCGGTACTCTTCATAGATCTTCTTGAAGCGATCCGCCTGACCGGTCGCCTCGGCAACCGTCTGCTCTTTATAGGCCTCGGCTGCCTGCAGGATGCGTTCGGCTTCACCGCGGGCTTCCGGCACGACGCGGTTCGCGTAGGCGCTCGCCTCGTTCTGGAGCCGCTCCTGGTCGGCGCGGGCCGCCTGCACGTCACGGAACGAGTCGATCACGTTCGTCGGCGGGTCGACCTGCTTCAGCTGCACCTGCGTGATCAGAATGCCGGATTTGTAATCATCCAGCGTCTGCTGCATCAGCGCCTGCACCGCCCGCTCGGTCGCCTCACGGGCGCCCGTCAGGATCGGCTGAATTTCGCGTCGGCCGACGACTTCGCGCATTGCGCTTTCGGCGACTTCCTTCACCGTCGAACGCGGGTTCTGAAGGTTGAACAGGAACATCTCCGCGCCCGTCTGGCCCGTTTCCGCATCCTTCTTGGTCGGATCAATCTGCCAGAGCACTTCGAAGTCGATGTCGACGATGTTTTCGTCACCCGTCAGCATCAGGCTCTCGGCCGGAACATCGCGCCGCGAGATCGTCGAGAAGCCCGAAGTTGTCTCACCGCGGAAACCAACGGTCTCGGTGTTACGCGCCGTCACGTCCGGGAGCAGCACCTGCTCAACCGGGTAGGGCCAGCGGAAGTGCAGACCAGGCCCTTCCTGGCGGTGGTACTGACCGAACTGCAGCACGACGCCAAGCTCGTTCGGGTTCACGCGGAATGTGAAGGCATAAAAGCCCAACACGGCTGCACCGACGATCAGCGCAAGGAACAGAAGCGGGCCGGGCACGCCGCCACCGGCGACCTGCTTGAAGCGGTCTTGGCTGCGCTTCAGAATCTCCTCGAGATCGGGCTGCTGCTGATTGCCGCCACCGCCGGATCCGCCGCCCTGGCCCCACGGACCACCGCCGTTGCCGCCACCGCCGCCGGGGCGCTGACCCCAAGGGCCGCCGCCGCCATTGCCGCCGCCGCTCTTCCAGCCGCCGCCGTTCGAGTTGTTATTCCAAGGCATTCAATGCGCCCTTTTGGGTTGTCTCATTTGGGGTCGTCGCCCGAGCCGACACCAGTGTCTGACCCAGCGTGGTAGAAACGGGCGCTTTGGAAGGTCGGTTTGGCGCGTTCTTTATCTCACGCCCCTGGCCCACGCAATTCCCGGGCCTTTTACATTGGGCCGCAGGAGGTGGGCTTCAAGCAGATGCGGCGGGTGCGACGCCCGGCCCGGCGTGCCGATCGTAAACGATAAGTAAGGCTGCGTGCTCATCCTTCGGATCGCGCGCTATTGGACGACGTTCGGTCACTTGCCACGTCCCCGGATCGAGGGGCGCGAAGTGAGCGTCACCCTCCGGCGCGGCATCGATCTTGGTGAGGTAGACCCGATCGGCTTTCGGCAACGCGGCTGCATAAATCTGCGCGCCACCGATGATCGCGATCTCGGGCAGGGCATTTTCGCGACCATCATCGGCTTGGTCGCTGACCAGCTCAGTCGCACGCGCAATGGCCTCGTCGAGCGACGCGGCGGTCTCGATCCCGTCGGCTGCGAAAGATGGATCGCGCGTGACAACGATATTCGTCCGCTTCGGCAAAGGTCGCCCGATCGCTTCAAACGTCTTGCGACCCATGATGACCGGCTTCCCGACCGTCAGCGCTCGAAACGTCTTCAGGTCACTCGGCACATGCCAGGGCAACGTGCCGCCGACCCCGATCACCCCGTTCCGGGCAACGGCCACCACCATGACGATGCGCGGCTTCATATGGCGGCTCGCCTCATCAAACGAGGGGCTGCAAGCTTACGCCGCTCCGCGTTCACGGCGGAATGACACGCCGCAATTCTTGTGTCGCGCAGCAGCTTCAATCGCTTCGAACTCCCCTTTGAGCCGGCCGAGCTCAGCCGCGCTTGCACCGTCGCCTTTAATGAAGAATGCGGCTGGCCAGAAAATAACCACAGCCACACCCGTCGCCACAGCATCGCTCGTCGCTTTCTGATCCTGAACGCCTGAGACCTGTGCGACGCGGGCCGAGATCCGGCTCGCCTCCGCGACAAGCTGATCGCACGTCAGCGCTTGGTACTGCAGTGGCGAAACGTACGTCGCTGAAATATCAGCAGCACTGCTTGCACAGCCCGCAAGCAACAGAGCCACCAATCCAAAAATCGAATATCGTAAGTGCATTGCCCGAATCCCCCACGCTCTAGCGGTAGGGGTAGTCAGGTGGAGCATTTCGGATAGCTTGGAGCCGAGAGGGTGGGCACGAATCTGTGGGAACAGCTAAACCGCCACAGGCGCCTTAATGTGCGGATGGGGATCGTAGCCGACGATCTCGAAGTCATCGAACTGGGCTTGATCGACCGCCGGAACGCGCCGCTTGATCTTCAGCGCCGGCAACGGTCGCGGTTCGCGGGCGAGCTGCACACGGGCCTGCTCGAAGTGATTATGATAGAGGTGTGCATCGCCGAACGTGTGGACGAAGTGCCCGGGCTTAAGGCCGGTAACGTTCGCAAACAGCTCGGTCAGCATCGCGTAACTCGCGATGTTAAACGGCACGCCGAGAAACAAGTCTGCGGAGCGTTGATAGAGCTGGCACGAGAGCCGGCCGTCCGCGACGTAGAATTGGAACAGGCAATGACAGGGTGTCAGAGCCATGTCCGGCAGATCAGCCGGATTCCATGAATTGACGATGATGCGGCGCGAATGCGGATCATCTTGGATGAGACGCACGGCCTCTGCGATCTGGTCGACGGTCCGCCCGTCGGGCGCCGCCCAAGAGCGCCACTGCTTCCCGTAAATAGGCCCGAGATCACCATCTGCATCGGCCCACTCATTCCAGATCGAAACGCCGTGCTCCTTCAGATAGGCGATGTTTGTCTCGCCGCGCAGAAACCAGAGCGTCTCGTGGATGATCGAGCGAAGATGCAGTTTCTTGGTCGTGACCAGCGGAAAGCCGTCGGCGAGATCAAACCGCATCTGATGGCCGAACACACTGCGCGTGCCGGTGCCCGTGCGGTCGCCGCGATCGGCGCCGTGGTCGAGCACGTGCTGCAGGAGGTCATGGTACTGTTGCATCGGCTACATGCCCTAGCGTGATTCGGCTCTCGGCCGCCGTCAGACAGCGACAGCGAACATCACCCCGATCGCCGCTGTGTTGAAAACCGCATGCACGATGATCGGCCACCACACGCTGCGCGTCACAGCGAAAAGCGCTGAGAGGAACAGGCCCGCGATGAACACATCGATCAGGCCGAGAACAGAATAACCGAGGTGGAGCAGCGTCCAGATCGTGTTCGAGACCAGGACCGCTGCGATGACCGGGCACCCCGCCGTCATCAGCCCGCCGAGCAGGAAGCCGCGAAACAGCAACTCTTCTGACACCGGCGCGCCAATCACCGTCGAAAACAGAATTGCAAGCCGGACGGTGAGATCCGGGCTCGTGAACGCATCCCGGTAGGTCGCGATATCCTGCAGAAGCAGATCGCGGAAGAACGTGAGCGACACGAACAGCCCGATCAGCCAGACGGCGACCATGGCGAGCAACACCCAACCGACCGTCCGTTTGTCACCGGTGCTCCGCCTGAGCGCGAGCGTATCGGGGAGCGGTCCGTAAAGACGTGCGGCGAGCACCGTGAAAACCACCACAGCCGCCTGGAACGAGAGAAAGACGATCTCGAAACCGCGCGTCCCAGGTTGGGCGTTTCCGCCTGAGATCACCCCTGTCAGAGCGAGCCCAACCATCAGCGACAACGCCACCACAAGAACGGCGCTGGCGATCATTGTGAGCCAAACAACGGACTTCGGCGGCGGCTTTCTGGGCGTGTCACCCTCCGGACCTGTCCCGCTGCTCTCCGTTGCTGACGGCTCGCGCAGTGGCGTTTGCGCGCGGTCATCGATCGATCCGGTAGCATCGGGCGTTGAGGGCGTGACGGGTTGTGCAGACGGGTCCGGCATGGGATCAGCTCCGGTCGGCGCGATCAGGGGGCACGCTACGGCCCGCGTCCGGGGCCTCGAAACTCGGGCCCGGAACCATCGGTCCGAAGTTGAAACGCGGAGTGAGCCAGTTCGATGCGCGACACTGTTCGCTCACTCTACATGGGGACGTCTCAGCGCTCCCGCATGTTCCGCTATGGACTGCTCACCTTCGATATCGGGACGCTGCTCTACTTCGTCGCGACGTCGCTGATGGATCATACCGGCTGGATCCGCCAAATCGACATTGCAATAGCAGCCGTCTTTATCGCCGATCTGTTTTGCCGGTTCTGGATCAGCGAATCACGCGTCACTCAGCTAAAACAGACGTCGACCTGGATCGACGTCATCGTCATCCTGTCGCTGCTGCTGCCGACGCTGTTCACGAACCTCGTGTTCCTTAGGATCCTGCGCGCGCTCCGGCTGCTGCGCTCATACCACGTCCTCCGCGAGCTCCGTCAGGAGATCCCGTTCTTCCGTCGCAATGAGGAGGTGTTCCAGAGCGCGGTGAACCTCGGCGTGTTCGTCTTCATTATGACCGCGCTCGTCTACGTGCTGCAGCACGACGACAACCCGGATATCTCGAATTACGTAGATGCCCTTTACTTTACGGTCACCGCGCTGACGACCACCGGGTTTGGCGACATCATCCTGATCGGCACCGAGGGCAAGGTGCTCGCCGTCGTCATCATGATCCTGGGCGTGGCGCTGTTCCTCCGCCTCGTCCAGACGATCTTCCGGCCAGCCCACGTGCGCCACGCCTGCCCCGACTGCGGCCTGCAGCGCCATGACGCCGATGCCGTGCACTGCAAACACTGCGGCCGGGTCATCAACATCCCGACCGACGGCAGTGACACCTAGGCGGTCACGCGACCTTTAAATTTACCCCTGGAGCGGCTATATCTATCGGGTCAGCGCAAGCTGACTATGGCGATAAATGGCCGTTGTAATAAGCTCATCGGACCCGGGGGCAGTACCCGGCGCCTCCACCATCAGCCCATGCCTGCCGTGGGCTGTTGATGGGGGCGAAATAGGATCGACGAGGGTGTAAAGAGCGCGCTTTTGCCCGGCATGATACCGCCGTTATCGGGTCACCCTTATAGTTGCAAACGACAACTATGCTGAGACAGCAGTCGCCGCGTAAGCAGCGCCTCAGTCTCGAATAAAGTCCGGGTCGGTAGCACGGCTCGGCGCGGTTCGGAGGGCACCGGGCAACAGAAGCCCTCCACCAATTCCCCGATAATTCGCCGTTGCCGGATCGCCCGCATTGTCATCCTGAAAGCAGAGACGGGCGAAGTGACCGTCCAACGCGGCGCCTGCCTTTTAAATCGCCAGCGGTGTCCGTCTGTTAGGCGCGGCATAGCTGCGATTGTCACCATAGCGAGCATCGCGTTAAGACAACCGTCAAACGCGAATTTGCCGAGCGCCTGAATGACCGCTTCCGGAAGCATCGACTACGACGGGCTGGCCCAGGAGGCCATGCGCGGTGTGATCCGCAAAATCCTCAAGCGGACCGAGCGCGAGGGTCTGCCGGGCGATCACCATTTCTACGTGTCGTTCGACACGCAGGCCGATGGCGTCAACCTGTCGAAGCGGCTGCGCGAGCAGTACCCGAAGGACATGACGATCGTTCTGCAGCACCGGTTCTGGGACTTGATCGTGACGGACGAGCGGTTCGAGGTGAAGCTCACGTTCGATGGCATCCCGGAGCGGTTGGTGGTGCCGTATGCGTCCATCAAGGTCTTCTTCGACCCGAGCGTACGCTACGCGCTTCATTTCGATTCGGGCTTCGCCGACGAAATGGACGGCATGGACGGGACGGAGGAGGCCTCCGGCAATCGCGACGACGCGGGCGCGACGCCGCAGCCGCGCGGCCCGACAGGCATCGTGCCTGCAGGCGCCGGCGCACATGTCGCGTTCCTCCCCCGGCCCGGTGCCTCCAACACGCGTGGCGCATCTGACAATTCCGACGACGCGCGCGACGACGACGAAGCGGAGACATCGACACCCGCAAGCCTGCCTCGGATCGCGATTGCAACCGATCGCGACAACGTTGACGACACCGCGTCAGACGCCACCGGTGACGAACAGGCAGCCCCCGAGGCCGCACCGTCGGACGAGACAGAAAACGCCTCGGATGCGGACAGGGACGATGCGGCTCAGCCAGCAGCGTCCGATGCCGGCGAGACCGACAGCGACGCCAACGCTGACGAAGACGACGCCGCCAGCTCGGTCGTCGTGAGCCTCGACGCATTCCGCAAGAAATAACCAGCGCCTCGGCCGTTTGGGCTCCGCTGACCACAACGCGCCTACACGAACAGGAGTGCTCCGCCGTTCGTCAGGTGGAGACAACGCACGGCAGGTGTTAGGCCGAGCCGCGGCGGCATCGCCCCTTCGGCTGAAACCCTCGAGAGGCCCCCCATGAGCACGGATCGCAGCAAACAGACGATGCGCACCGAGAGCGACACGTTCGGCGAAATCGACGTGCCTGCCGATCGCTACTGGGGCGCACAAGCCCAGCGCTCGCTCGGAAACTTTAAGATCGGTTGGGAAAAACAACCGGCCCCGATCGTCCGCGCACTCGGGATCGTCAAGCGCGCGGCGGCTGAGACCAACATAGCGCTCGGGCGGCTCGACGAGAAGGTGGGCGCCGCAATCGTCCAGGCCGCCAACGAAGTGCTCGAAGGCAAGCTTGACGATCACTTCCCGCTCGTCGTCTGGCAGACGGGCTCGGGAACGCAGTCGAACATGAACGCCAATGAGGTCATCTCGAACCGCGCGATCGAGATCATGGGCGGGACCATGGGGACCAAGTCGCCGGTCCATCCGAACGACCATTGCAATATGAGCCAGTCGTCGAACGACACCTATCCGACGGCCATGCACATCGCCTGCGCAGAAGAGATCCACCACCGGCTGTTGCCGGCACTCGCGACGCTGCGCAACGCACTCAACGACAAGGCACAAGCCTGGTCCGACATCATCAAGATCGGCCGGACGCATACCCAGGACGCAACACCGCTGACGCTCGGGCAGGAGTTTTCCGGCTATGTCACGCAGGTCGAGAATGGCATCGCGCGAATCGAGCAGACGCTGCCGAAGCTGATGGAGCTTGCACAGGGCGGGACAGCCGTCGGTACCGGGCTCAACGCGCCGATTGGCTTTGCAGAAGGGGTCGCCGAGCGCATTGCAGGCATCACCGGTCTTGAGTTCCGCACGGCGCCGAACAAGTTCGAGGCGCTCGCGGCCCACGACGCGATGGTGATGAGCCACGGCGCAATTAACACGGTCGCAGCCGCGCTCTTCAAGATCGCAAACGACATCCGCTTCCTGGGCTCAGGCCCGCGTGCCGGGCTCGGCGAACTGGCGCTGCCTGAGAACGAGCCGGGCTCATCGATCATGCCCGGCAAGGTGAACCCGACCCAGTGTGAGGCCCTCACGCAGGTCTGCGTCCAGGTCTTCGGCAACCACTCCGCACTAACGTTTGCCGGAAGTCAGGGGCACTTCGAACTCAACGTCTTCAACCCGGTGATGGCGTATAATTTCCTGCAGTCGGTCCGGCTGATGTCGGATGCCGCAGTGTCGTTCACCGACAATTGCGTCGCAGGGCTCCAGCCGCGTCGTGACAACATTCAGTCGGGCCTTGAGCGCTCGTTGATGTTGGTGACCGCGCTGGCACCGAAGATCGGCTACGACAACGCAGCCAAGATCGCCAAAACGGCCCATCGCAACGGCACGACGCTTCGCGAAGAGGCCGTCGGCGGCGGCTACGTCACCGAGCAGGAGTTCGACGCAATCGTCGTCCCATCGAAGATGATCGGCCCGGGCTGAGGCGTGACGTCCGCGTCGCTCTCAGGCCGTCCGCGAAAGCGATCGTTTAACATCGCCGGCCACCCGACATCGATTTCACTCGAAGACGCGTTCTGGTCCGCGTTGAAGGAGCTGGCCGCCGCGCGCGATCAGCCGGTCCGCGCCCTCATCGAAGAGATCGATCGCGCGCGGGACGCTGACCATGGCGGGCTGTCGGGTGCGGTGCGGGTCTGGGTTCTTGAGCAGTACCGGCACAGGGCCGGCGACGCTTCCCGGCTGGCGCCTTCCGACGATCAGTCGGACTGAAACGCACGTTCTCGCCAGTTTCGCTCGCTCGGCAGTCGAACGCCGGTCCGGGCTCTCGTTTGAGCCGGGCGTGAGCGGCGCGTCACCCGGCGGCCGACGCCGAGGCGCATGAT
>JBCBXS010000092.1:0-8949 GCA_039816475.1 Pseudomonadota bacterium
GGAGCCGGAACTGGATGCCGCCGGCATCTGCGGCGCGCCCCATCAGCCCGTCGAACGCGTCGATCTCGCGGACGAGATGGCCCTTGCCAAGACCGCCGATCGCCGGATTGCACGACATCTCGCCAATCGTCGCGAACGCGTGTGTGACGAGCGCCGTCCGAGCGCCGAGCCGCGCAGCGGCCGCGGCGGCCTCGGTTCCGGCGTGACCGCCTCCGACGACGATGATGTCAAACGAGCGGCTCACGCGGTCGCTTCTCCGGTCTGTGTTTGTGTGTTTGGGTCTCGCACCCGGAATTGATATAGGCCGCGGCTGCGATCAACGGAACCAGTCACGTTGCCCATTCGGGCCGACCCGTTTCACGTGAAACGAGAGGATTAATCGAAGGCTTTTCAGACATTTATTTCCCGATGCAGAATCGGGAGAAAATTGCACCGAGCACCTCCTCGGGATCGACGACGCCGGTGAGCCGGCCGACCTCGCCAGCCGCCAAGCGAAGATCCTCCGCGCGCAATTCCGTGTCGCCGGGATTTGCGGAGACGAATTGCTCTAGATGCTCAAGCGCCGAACTGACGTGGGCGCGATGACGGGCCTGCGTGATCATCGGCGCGTCCACATCGCCGATCCGCGTCTGCGCTTCTGCCGCCAAAAACGACTGCAGTTCCTCGAGCCCTGCACCTGAGTGCACCGAGATCGCTTTAGCGCCAGCTTCGGGTGTCTCATCTGCCAGATCGGTTTTCGTGCGGACCGACACCGCGTTTTCAGGCGCCGGCTCTGCCGCCGTTGTGCCCGAAGGTGTCAGCCAAAGCACCAGATCAGCCGCGTCGATGGCCGCCTGCGATCGCCGGATGCCTTCACGCTCGACGGCGCCCTGAGCATGGCGGAACCCTGCCGTGTCGGACAGGATCACCGGCAGGCCGCCAAGCTCGAGGCGAACCTCGATAATATCCCGTGTCGTGCCTGGTTCATCCGAGGTGATCGCTGCATCGCGGCCGGCGAACCAGTTGAGCAACGTCGATTTGCCGGCGTTCACCGGACCTGCGAGCACGACACGAAAGCCGTCGCGCAAGATTTCGCCCCTGCGTTCGTCAGCGAGATGAGCCGCAAGGCCGTCTCGAAGTTCGCCGACCGCCGACCGCGCCTGTGCGACAGCGTTCTCCGCCACATCGCTTTCATCGGAAAAGTCGATCGCCGATTCCATCAACGCCATCGCGCCGATGATCTGCTCGCGCCAACCGGCATAAATCTTCGCCAGCGCACCGGAGGCCTGCGCCAGGGCCTGCCGTCGCTGCAACTGCGTCTCGGCATCGATCAGGTCGGCAAGGCCCTCCGCGGCGGTGAGATCGAGCTTGCCGTTGGCGAAGGCTTGGCGGGCAAACGCTCCCGGCTCCGCCGGACTCAAGCCGGAAACGCGGCCCAGCGCATCAAGCATGCCGGAGACGACGGCGCGGCCGCCGTGAACGTGGAGCTCGGCGACGTCCTCGCCGGTCGCGCTTCTTGGGCCTGCGAAGAACAGCACAAGCGCCTGATCGAGCGGGCGGCCATCGCTGGGGTCTCGCAAATTCACGAGCCGCGCAGTGCCAGGCACGGGCACGTTAGCGCCGAGTGATCGAATAGCGTGAGCTGCCTCCGGTCCGCTGATCCGGATCACCGCGATCGCAGCCCGACCGCGTGCCGAAGACAGCGCGAAGATGGTCCGAGACGGCGTCAAATTAACCAATCCCATATGGTCGTGGCTTTACGCGGCCGCACGATGCGTCATGACTGGCGGCATATTTCAAGCAACGAGCGCGCCCGGCGCGCCGTCAGGTTCAATTCGATTTCAAAAGTGCGGGGGTAACGGATCATGATCCGCAACGGTATCCGTTTTGGCTATGTGCCGCTCATGCTGTTGGGCTTCAACGGCGCGGGGCTGGCGATTGTTTTCGCTGGCGCATCGTATTTCTGGATCGCGGCTGTTCTGCTTCTCGCCATTGCGACGAGCTTTGCCTGCGAGCGCCTGCTGCCGGTCCACGACGACTGGAACGAGGACCAAGGCGACAGCCCCGCAAACCTGCTCCACGCCTTCGTCTACGAGTTCAATTCAATCCTCGGCGTTCTCCTGATCCCGCTGCTCGTCTGGATGCTGCCGTCAGGCGATCTGTGGCCAACGAGCTGGCCCATCGTCCTGCAGCTCCTGCTTGCAATTGTGATGGCCGATATGGCGTTCACCGCAATCCATTATCTGAGCCATCGCATTCCGCTACTTTGGCGGTTGCATGCAATCCACCACGGTGTCGGTCGCCTCTACGGCTTTAACGGCCTCGTCCGACATCCCCTCCACCAGAGCCTCGACATGATTGTCGGGACGCTCCCGCTCGTGCTGCTCGGCATGCCGACAGACGTCGCGATCCTGCTAGGCCTTGCGATTACGATTCAATTGATGATCCAGCACGCGAACGTCGACTACGAGCTAGGTCCATTCCGGGGCGTGCTTTCCATCGGCCAGCTCCATCACCTGCATCACGTCAACTGGGGCACAGAAGGAGATTGCAATTTCGGGCTGTTCTTTACCGTCTGGGACCGCTTGATCGGCAGCTATAACGACCGCCCGTCGCGAACAATCAAGCCTGGCGACATGGGCATCGATGAGGTGCCGCAATTCCCGAAGGGCTACTTCGCGCAGCTTTTGTTCCCGCTCCGGTATCAACCAGGATCGGGCGCCGCCGCCGACGCGCGCGCGAAGCTGGGTCCAATCGAGCCGGCTGAGTAAGCGGCAGGACACACCGCCGCCTACACAATCTCGCCGCCAAGCGTTTCACGTGAAACGGTATTTAAATCCGCAGCTTACTCAGCCTCATTCATCCGCGCTGCGAACTTAAACTCCGCTATGTATTCATCGAGTCGAAGAACTCGCCGTTGGTCTTGGTCGACCGTAGCTTGTCGTTCAGGAACTCGATTGCATCCATCGTCCCCATCGGATTGAGGATGCGCCGGAGGACGTACATCTTCTTCAAGTTGTCGGCGGTGACGAGAAGGTCTTCCTTCCGCGTCCCGGACTTGGCGATATCGATCGCCGGGAAGATGCGCTTGTCCGAAACCTTCCGGTCGAGCACGATTTCCGAGTTACCGGTGCCCTTGAATTCTTCGAAGATCACCTCGTCCATGCGCGAGCCGGTGTCGATCAGCGCCGTCGCGATGATGGTCAGAGAACCGCCCTCTTCAATGTTTCGCGCTGCACCGAAAAACCGCTTTGGACGTTGCAGGGCGTTGGAATCGACGCCACCCGTCAGCACCTTGCCCGAGGACGGAACGACGGTGTTGTAGGCTCGGCCAAGTCGCGTAATCGAGTCCAGCAGGATGACCACATCGCGCTTGTGCTCGACCAGCCGCTTGGCCTTTTCGATCACCATTTCGGAGACCTGGACGTGTCGTGAAGGAGGCTCGTCAAACGTCGAGGCGATGACCTCGCCGTTCACCGAACGCTGCATGTCGGTGACTTCTTCCGGCCGCTCGTCAATCAGCAGAACAATCACGTAGCATTCCGGGTGATTGGTCGAGATCGAGTGCGCCATGTTCTGCAGCACCATCGTCTTACCGGTGCGCGGAGGCGCGACGATCAGGGCGCGCTGACCCTTACCGATGGGCGAGACGATATCGATGACACGGGCCGAGAGGTCCTTGATCGTTGGGTCTTCGATCTCAAGCTTCAGCCAGTTCGTCGGATAAAGCGGTGTCAGGTTGTCGAAGTGGACCTTGTGGCGGACAGCCTCAGGCTCTTCGAAATTGATCTTGTTGACTTTCAGCAGAGCGAAGTAGCGCTCGCCCTCTTTCGGGCTGCGGATCTGGCCTTCAACCGTGTCCCCGGTTCGCAGACCGAAGCGGCGGATCTGAGAAGGCGAGATGTAAATGTCGTCGGGGCCCGGCAAGTAATTCGCGTCGGGTGAGCGAAGAAAGCCGAAGTTATCGGGAAGCACTTCGACGACACCGATGCCGGTGATCTCGACTTCTTCTTCGGCAAGTTGTTTGAGCGTCGCGAACATCAGCTCCTGCTTGCGCAGAGTGTTCGCATTTTCGACGCCATGCTCTTCGGCAAAGGCGAGCAGCTCGGTCGGGGACTTATCTTTAAGGTCCTGAAGCTTCATTTCCGTCATCGGGAGCTCCAACGGGTACCGGCAGGTATGGGCGGGCGAGAGGGCGTGCCGGACCGGATGTCTGAGAATGTGGAGAAGAAAAGGGGCGGGCCGAGAGCGGCGCGCGCGGTATGGCCAAGTCCCTCCCGGGCTTGACTAGAGAACGGCTACAACGGGGACGGGTTTCAGTCAAACGGCGTTCTGGAGCCGCGTCAGAACGGTTTAACGATCACAAGGATGACGATCACGAGCAGCAGAACGGTCGGGACTTCGTTCAACATCCGCCAGCGTCGCGCATTGCGAACGGCCGTGTCGTCAGCGGCGAATGCACGGATCGTTTTGCCGAGATGCCCGTGGAACCCGGACATCAAAAACACGGCGACCACTTTCACCAACAGCCAAGGCTCAAGTAGCGCGTTGGACGCGTAGGCGAGCCAAAGCCCGAGGCCCCACGAGATCACCATCGCGGGCGTCATGATAATCTCGTAAAGGCGCCGCTCCATAACCTTGAAGGTCTCAGAGGTATCACCGCCGATCGCGGCGTCAGAGTGGTAGACGAAGATCCTCGGTAGATAGAGAAGGCCTGCCATCCACGAGATCACGGCGATCACGTGCACTGCCTTTATCCACAGGTACGCCGATTCGCCGAAGATGGCGATAGCGCCAACCGTGATCACGACGGTGGTGACGAGCGCCATGCCCGCACGACCACCGGGTGTTGCTAGAACGGACGGAGCCGACGCCTCACTCATGTGTGCTGACGGATCCGCTCGACCAGGCGGGCAACGTTCTCCGGCGGAGTTTGCGGCACGATCCCGTGGCCGAGGTTAAATACGAAAGGCCGCCCGGCCATTGTCTCGATGATCCCGTCGACGGTGCGGTCGAGTTCATCACCACCGGCGACGACGAGAAGCGGATCGAGATTGCCCTGCAACACAAGATCATCTCGTCCTTCGAACGCCGTTCGCGCAAACGCCATTCCTTGTGCGGTGTCGCAGCCGGCACCGTCAATCCCGGTCTGATTGGCGTAGTGAACCAAGTTCGCCCCGGCTCCACGCGCGAAGCCGATGACGGGGATGTCCGGATGCCGCGATTTCAGCTCCGAGACCATACGGCGAGTCGGGGCGATGACCCACCGGTCGAATTCGCGTTCGGGAAGGCTCCCGGCCCAGCTGTCGAAAATCTGCAGGACGTCGACACCGGCCTCGACCTGCTTCGAGAGGTATTCGATCGAGGTCTCCGTGAGCAAATCGATAAGTCGCGCGAAGGTCTCAGGCTCGCGATAGGCCCAAAGCCGCGCATCCGCCTGGTCCGGTGTCCCACGGCCGCCGACCATGTACGTCGCCACCGTCCAAGGCGCGCCGCAAAACCCGATGAGCGCCGTCTCGTTCGGCAGCTTTGCCCGGATCTCGCTGACGGCTTCAAACACGGGCGCCAGGTGCGTCTCGCACTTCGATGCGTCGAGTTGGTCGAGGTCAGCGGCGGTCTTCACGGGCTCGAGCCGGGGCCCTTCGCCTTCGACGAAACGCACGGATTGGCCGAGCGCATCCGGCACGACCAGGATGTCGGAAAACAGGATTGCCGCGTCAAACCCGTAGCGTCGGATCGGCTGCAGCGTCACCTCGGTAGCCGCCTCCGGCGTGTAGCAGAGATCTAGGAAGCTGCCGGTCTCTTTGCGGGTTTTCTTGTACTCGGGCAGGTAGCGCCCGGCTTGCCGCATCAGCCAGATGGGCGGTGGTGAGATGGCTTCGCCAACGAACGGTTTTAGGAAGCGTCGTGTCTCGGCTTTGTCCTTCAGCGCTATCGTCGTCGGCATTTTTTCTCTTTCAAATCCATTTCTTTGAAATGGCTCTTAGTCTGACTCTTAGAGTTGTGAGTTCCGGCAATTCCGAGTGATCGATCAGTTGTTCAAACGATCATCGACACGGTGACAACGATCCACATCCCGCCCCGATGCCGTTGTCCCGACAGTCGCGCCATGGCCTATCCCTTGTTTAATTTCAAAGGCTTGGCTGAACTGCAACTTCTGTTTCTGTTGTGCATCGGTCGTGCGACATATGTTGAGTGACAGTGCAAAGCGTCAATTGTCCACCACACCCTTGGTTGCCGTCTGGCGTCGTCCCCAGCCGCCCTCTACGGGGATAGCTCTGGGGAGAGTGTTGAGCGGGGACGCAGGTTTTGTCATCCCGGCCCCAGGCATGGGGATGAGCAGCGGATTGATCCACAGATGGCGAACGCACTGCCAAGCTACTTTCACCTGCACCTGGTCTCAGACTCGACCGGTGAAACGCTCACAACCATCGCGAAGGCTGCAGCCGTGCAGTACGGCCAGGTCCGCCCGATCGAGCACGTCTATCCGCTGATCCGGAACCAGCGGCAGATGGAGCGGGTGCTGCAGGAGATCCGCTCGGCCCCGGGCGTGGTGCTCTACACGGTCGTCAATGCCGATCTTGCCCGCGAGCTTGAAAAGCATTGCCGCGAAATTCAGGTGCCGTGCCTTCCCGCACTGCAGCCGATCATGGCGGTCTTCGAGAGTTATCTCGGAGCGCCGCAGACGCCGATTGTGGCCGGTCAGCACGTGCTCGATGCGGATTACTTCAAACGGATCGACGCGCTGAATTTCACGATGGCGCACGATGACGGTCAGCTGCCAGCCGACTTGTCAGATGCCGACATCGTCGTCCTTGGCGTCTCGCGCACATCAAAGACGCCGACCAGCATCTATCTGGCCCAGCGCGGCTTCAAGACGGCCAACGTTCCCATCGTCCCGTCCATCCCTGTGCCAGCGCAACTCACGGAACCGCACGGCGCCTTCGTCGTTGGCCTTGTCGCATCGCCGGAGCGAATTGCAGAGGTCCGGCGCAACCGCGTGAGGCTGCTTGGGGATCGCAATCTCGACGACTATGTCGATCGGGACCAGATCGCGCAGGAGCTTGCGTTTTCGCGGAGGCTTTGCGGCAAGCACGGATGGCCGATGATCGACGTCAGCCGACGGTCGATCGAGGAGACGGCAGCAGCGATCATTCAGCACTATCACGATCGCCACGAGATGAAGGAGCAGGCCGAGCATGGCGAGCAGCGTTCCTGAACTAGTCCTCGGGTCCGGCAGTCCGACCCGTAAGCGCTTGCTCGAGAACGCAGGCATTGCGTTCGAGGTCATCAAGCCGAACGTGGATGAAGATGCGATCCGCGCCGTCATGCTTGCCGATGGCGATGCGCAGGTCCCCGCCGATGTCGCAGAGGTTCTGGCGCGCGCGAAAGCTGAAGATGTGCGCACGCGGGTCAGCGGCCGCGCCGTGCTCGCGAGCGATCAGGTCCTAGCCCTCGGCGACGCTTTGCTTGCAAAGCCGAAGACGATGGACGACGCGCGCGACCGATTGCTCGATCTGCGAGGCAAGACGCATCAGCTGCACACCGCGGCTGTCCTCGTGAAAGGCGACACCGATCTCTGGTCGATGGTCTCAACCGTCGACGTCACGTTCCGCGACTACGACGCCGCATTCGTCGGACGCTATCTTGCCGCTGCCGGATCGGACGTGCTGTCGTCTGTCGGCGCCTACGAGGTCGAGGGGGTTGGCGTTCAGCTCATCGAAAAGATCTCCGGCGATTTGTTCTCCGTCCAGGGCCTGCCGATGATTGAAGTCCTCGCAGCGTTGCGGCAGCACGGCGTGATTGGCTCGTGAAACGTGCGGCCGTCATTGGTCAGCCGATCGCGCAGTCGCGGTCGCCTCTCATTCATGGCCATTGGATCGCGCACCACGGGCTTGATGCGCGTTACGAGCGTCGTGAGGTCGGGCCTGACAATCTCGAAGGCTTCCTCGAGCGTGTTCGCGACGGCGAGTTCGAGGGCTGCAATGTCACAATGCCCTTGAAGGGGCTTGTTGCAGATCTCGTCGACGAGGTCTTGCCCGAGGCGCAGGCGCTCGGCTCGATCAACACAGTCTGGTGCGATGGTCGCCGGCTCATCGCGACCAGCACGGATGGCGCGGGTTTCCTCGCGCATCTCGATCAATCAGCCCCTCAATGGCGTCGCATCGATGGTGCGATTGTTGTTCTCGGTGCCGGCGGCGCAGCATCTGCGATTGTCGATGCGTTTCAGCGGGCCGGCCGCGATCAAATCCGCATCAGCAATCGCACCCGTGCGCGGGCCGAAGCGCTCGCCGTCGAACGCGGTCGTGGCGTCGATGTTATCGTTTGGGACCAGCGCGCAGCGGGCCTCAGAGACGCCGCCGTTCTGGTCAATACAACAGCGCTCGGAATGACCGGCAAAGGCGATCTTGAGCTGCCGCTTGACGATCTGAACAGCGAGGCTGTTGTCGCCGATATCGTTTACGTGCCCCTGATCACGCCGCTGCTGGCCGACGCCAATCAACGCGGTCACGTGACAGTCGACGGCCTCGGCATGTTGCTGCATCAGGCCGTGCCGGGCTTCGAGAGATGGTTCGGCGTTCGCCCCGAAGTGACAACTGATCTCCGATCCGCAATCGTGGCTGACCTGACCGCGTAGCGTGCGCGGCTGCAAGCGACTGAGGTCTCTGGCGTCATGTTCGTCATCGGGCTTACCGGCTCCATCGGGATGGGCAAGTCGACGGTTGCGGGCTGGTTCGCCGCCCGCGGTATCCCTGTGTTCGATTCCGATGCGGTCGTCCACGCGCTGTACGCAGCCGACGGGGCCGCCGTTGCCCCGGTCGAGGCGCGATTCCCTGGCGTGACGTTGGACGGTGCCATTGATCGCGCGAAGCTGCGCGCGCGGCTCGCCGACGACAAAGATGGTTTCCGTGATCTCGAGGGCATCATCCACCCGCTCGTGCGCGAGGCTCAGGTGGCGTTCGTTGCCAG
>JBCBXS010000093.1:0-8878 GCA_039816475.1 Pseudomonadota bacterium
GCGCTCGGTGCGCATCGGGACTGCGATCTCGATCTCCGTGGCGTCGTCCCGGATCGTCTCGGCTGCGATGGACCGCGCGAAACTTTCACCGCCTGCCGGTGCCGGATAGGCGATGACGCCAAGCGAACCGATGAGCCGATGCGCCCTCAGCGTCATGAGCTCAGGATCGCCGGGGCCGAGCCCGATGCCGTAAAGCGTGCCGGTCATCGCGCGAGGCTCCACTGAGTCACCGGCATATTCGGGCGCCAGCCGCGGAAGTCGCCAATCGCGTCGGCGTGGCTGACGGCGATGCGCACGAGGTCGCCGCCGTGTTCGCGTTGGGCTGCAGCGAGAACGCCTTCGCTCTCAAGCGTAACGGCGTTGGCAACGAGCCGCCCATGGAGCTTGAGATGCCGGAGTGCAGTCTCGATCGTCTCGCGCGAGAGGCCTCCGCCGATGAAGATCGCATCCGGCGCCGGCAAGTCTGAGAGCGCATCCGGCGCGCGGCCCTCGATAAGCTTTAATCGAGGTGTGCCGAGCGTCACCGCGTTCTGCATGGCCATGTCACGGCGCGCGGCAACCGGCTCGATCCCGATGGCCTCAGCGTCGCGCGCCATCCGCATCCATTCGATGGCAACGGAGCCGCAGCCCGATCCGATGTCCCAGAGCAGGGCGCCGCGACGTGGCCAGAGTTTGGAGAGCGTGAAGGCGCGCACATCCTGCTTGGTCATTTTGCCGTCGTGGATGAAGGCGTCGTCTGGCAGGCCAGGACCGCGCGGCAACACTGTCGAACCGGCGTCGGCTTGGCAGCGGATCGCGAGCGTGTGGAAGTCCGGGACCTCTGCCGACCAGACCGCGGCGGTGCCGCTAATGGTCCGCTCTTCCGAGCCACCAAGGTTCGCAAGCACGGTCAGCTCACTGGCACCGTATCCGCGATCCGTCAGCAGCTTTGCGACTGTTCCGGGCGTCGTGTGATCCTTCGTCAGGACGAGCAATCGCGCGCCAGGTGCAAAGGCTGGCACGATCTGTTCGGCAGGTCGCCCGTGCACGGTCAGCGTCTCGACGTCGGCGAGGCTCCAGCCCATGCGGCAGGCGGCGAGCTGAAACGCCGAAAGCTGCGGATGGAACGTGATCTCGTCGGCGGGGATCGCCTTCAGAAGCCGCGCGCCGACCGAGTACCAGAGCGGATCGCCTGTCACGAGCACCACCAGGCGACGGCCGCCAAAGCTCTTGATCGTGTCGACCATCGCATCGAACGGTGAAGGCCATGCGATGCGCTCGGCCCTGAGGTTTGGCGCAAGCGAATGATGCCGATCGCCGCCGACGATTGCCTCCGCTTCGAGGACAAGCGCGCGCGCCGTCTCGGATAATCCATCGAGACCGTCCTCACCGATGCCGATGATCTGAAGCCACGGCGTGCGGTCGCTCATGCGCGATCTCCATCGAGCCCGATGGTCAGCGCGTTCACGGCAGCCGACGCCATCGCCGAGCCGCCGCGGCGGCCGGGCAGCGTCGCGTAGGGAACGCCGATGTCGGATGCGATCAGTGCCGCCTTCGATTCCGCGGCGCCGACAAACCCGACCGGAAACGCCAGCACGCAGGCAGGCTTCGGCCAGCCGGCCCGCAGGTGTTCAAGTAGGCGAAACAAGGCCGTCGGTGCGTTGCCGATCGCGACGATCGCGCCCGCAATGTCGGACTCCCAAAGGTCGACGGCTGCGGCGGATCGTGTGTTGGCGATGGCAGCCGCCAGCTCCGGCACGCGCTCGTCATTCAATGTGCACCGAACATCGAGTGCGGATGTTCGGCCCCGCCGGATGATCCCTTGCACCACCATCTGCGCGTCGCAGAGCACGGGGCGGCCAGCCGCAAGTGCCGCCCGGCCCGCAGCAACGCACGCGTCTGTCACGACCAGATCGTCGGCAATCTCGACCATCCCGCACGCGTGGATGACCCGTATCGCAAGCTCTCTTGCGTCCGGCGCGAACCGGCTCAAATTTGCTTCGCGCGTCACGCACGCAAAGCTCTGCGCGTAGATCGCCTGCGGGTCGCGTTCGTATGTGAACCGGGCCGCGCTCACGACTTCATGTGCTTGCGCACGCTTTCCGGCCCAAGCGGGTGATCGGCGTGCGGGTAGGCCGGATGGTGGTGGTCGTGATCGTGGCTGTGGTCGTGACCATGGGCATGATCGTGTGCGTGATTGCCGTGGCCGTGGTGATGGCCGTGATGGTGATGGGCCTGATCGAGGCGGCAGGCGCCGGTGCAGAAGGTGTCGCAGAGCGTGCAGGCTTCGACGTTTGAGCCCGGTGCCTGCGCGCCCTGACCTTCCACGTGGTGGTGATGGCTCTCCTGCGGCGCGCCGACCTCGTGTTCGAAGCCGAGGACCTGCGCGCGGTATTTGCACATCGCGCAATTCATCGCCGTGTCGCCGCCGAGGATTTCCGTCACGCGTTCGGCGAACGTGGCCAGCACCTGCGGATGGTCGCCGAGGTACGGCGCTTTGACGAACTCGATCTCCGGATGCGCTTTCGCGACGAGATCGGTGAAGCCGTAGATGCGGTCGACGAGCACGCCGGTGAACAGGAAGTACGGGAACACGACGACGCGCCGGTAGCCGAGCTTCGCGACGTGCTCGAGACATGGCTCGACCAGCGGGAACGTGACGCCGGAATAGCCGACTTCCGCCCAGCCGAGACCGAGGCCTTCCCACAGCAGCCGCGCGACTTTTGACACGTTGCCGTTGGCGTCGGGATCGCTTGCACCGCGGCCAATGACGACGAGGCAGGTCTCATGAAGTGGGACGGTATCGTCAGGGCGCACAGCATCGGCTTGGGCGATTGCTGTGCGAATGCGCTCTGCAGCCGCCTTGATCATCTTGGGATCAACGCCGAGTTCGCGCCCGTATTGGACCTTGATGCCGTTGTCGGCCGCGTAGGTGTTGAGCACGCTCGGGATGTCGTTCTTCGCGTGCATCGCCGCGAACAGCATACCCGGCACCGCGAGTATGTGATCGCAGCCCTCGTCGCGAAGTTGGTCGAGCCCGTCGCGCAGGACCGGGTTTGCAAATTCGAGATAGCCGTACGAGACGGGCCACTCAGGCGGCAGATGCGCCGGCAGCTTCTCGGCCAGAACTGCGAATTGGTCGACGGCGGCTTGGCTGCGCGAGCCGTGACCGCAGATCATCACACCGATCTTGCTCATCGAAGGCGCCCGCCGGGCGAAACGGCGGTTCTCGTGGGTGTGTAGTGATCACCATGTCGGCGCATTGTGCGTCTCCGCTCTCGGTCCAAGGCGGGAGACGGAAACGAGTGCGGCCAGGCGTATCGCGCCGGCTGACACGTGGGACGATAACCCGTCGCGCTCCTGGGTGAGGTCAGCGCTCGAGGTTTTCCGTTCAGCCCGCAGGCATCGTCTGGAGGAGCGAATAGCAGGCCCCGGCTGTGGCTGAAAGCTTCATCGGCGACGGCCCTTTGTCGGATTGCGCCGATGTCGCCTCGGTTAGCCGCGGCTGGCGCCGTCGGTTGTCACCTCAGGGAGCGATTCAAAAGCATTGCGGAGCGCATCGGACCACTCGTTGGAGATCCGCTGGAAGTCCGGGTCCTCCTGCTCGATCCGGCGCTTGAGGTCGATCTTGAACTGACCCGTCCTGATGATCGCAAGATCGAGCGGCAGGCCCACGGTCAGATTGCTTCGGATGGTGGAATCCATCGACACGAAAGCAGCCTTGAGCGCGACGGAGATCGGCGTCTCCGGCGTGATGATCCGGTCGAGGATCGGTTTGCCGTACTTGTGCTCGCCGAGCTGGAAAAACGGTGTGTCATAGCTCGCCTCGATGAAATTACCGGCCGAGTAGATCAGGAACAGGCGATGCTGGCCGCCGTTGCGCTGGCCTGCAACGAGCACCGTTGCGTCCGCTGCCGCCCCCTGCTCCTCCAGCGTTTTACGGTGACGCTCCTGCACATCGCGCATTGTCTCGCCGACGATCTGTGCGACGCGGAACATGCTTGGCGCATTGAGCAGCGTTTCGATCTCACTGCCATCGTCGTTCGTGCGGCCCTCTTCGGCGTCGGTGATCGCGTGCTTGAGCCGGGTGATGACACCTTGGGTGATCGAAAGATTGCCGGCGGTGAGAAGGGCCACTGCGCGCTCGCCGCCCACTTCCCAGGTCGACATCTTCGTAAAGCGCGACACGTTATCGAGCCCGGCGTTGGTCCGCGTATCGGACATTAGGACCAGGCCTTCCTCGAGTTTGAGGCCGATGCAGTAAGTCAAAGTCGTTCCTCAATCCGATAGGGACGGGCTGAATAGCTCTTGGACGCGTAAGCGCCTCGCCGTTCTAACATGACGACGCCATCGGACTACTGCTGTCCTGCGTCCGACATGGCCACGTGGGCTTCGAGCGATACGGCAGCATCGCCGAAGACCGATCCTGCGATCGGGGCTGCGTGATCCGCATCAAGGCCCGTACAAAGCCGCACATAGCGCGCGTCCGGGCAGCATCCGTTGGTCGAGTCGAAACCGACCCAGCCAAGATGATCGATGTAGGCCTCAGCCCATGCGTGCGTCTCAAACAACGCGTCATCGTCGTCGGCAGCCGCGAGATATCCCGTGATATAGCGTGCCGGGATGCCGAGGCTGCGGGCGGCCGCGATGAACACGTGTGACTGGTCCTGACAGACGCCCTTGCCGCCGTCGAGCGCGTCGCTTGCCGTGGTCGTCGGGCCGGTGACGCCGGCGGTGTAGACGATCGACGAGCGGACATCGGCCATCAGCGCGTGGAGCGTGTCGAGCGTTTGATTGCGTTTGGCCCGGTCCCCAAGCGCGCGCAATGCGTCGTTCGGTTTCGTCAGGTCGGTGTCGCGGAGGAACACGCCGGGGCGTGGCCTGCGCGGCAGTCCGTCAACGACGCCGACCTTGTCTTCGGTCTCCACAAAACCTTCTGCGACGATCTCAACGGTCTCGGTCGGCATGCGATTGAGCCAGAGCCCGACGCGGTCGCCAAAGCCGTCGGTATGTAGCGGCGTCACGTCCTCTTCGGCGATGCGGACAGCCCAATCGGTGACCTGCTGTCCGTTGAAATCCGACGGAAACAATTTGAGACGCAAGGCGATGCCCTGCGCTGGCGGTTGATAGGTGTACGTCGTGCGGTGAGTGATCTGCAGGCGCATCAGTGCGGCGGTCCGTTTGTTGGCGCCCTAGAAGTGATAGGCATCGGCGATCTCACCGGCGAGTGTGTTCGTCTTGGCGAGTGCTTCGCCGATGAACTCATGCAGGCCCATCTGAAAGATCTCTCCCATGCGCAAGTCGCGCAATCGGGTGTTCATCTCCGAAGCCGTTCCAATGCACGGCTTTGTCTCGCCGTAGCGGTCCTCAAGCGATGAAAGATGCACGCAGATCTGCTGATAGCTGAACGAAAGCGATCGCGGGAAGTCCCGGTTCAGGATGAGAAAGTCTGAGATCTGCCAGGGCGTGTAATCGCCGAGATAGAGATGGTGGTAGGCGCGCGTCGCCGAGTTCGCGTGCAGCACTGAGGTCCACTGGTGGTGATCGCGGCCGCCGCCGACAGTCTCGGTCTCCGGCAGCAGGACGTAGTACTTCACGTCGAGCAGACGCAGCATCATATCGGCGCGTTCGACGTAGCCGCCGAGCCTGAAGAAATCGAAGCCGTCGTTCCGCAGCATGCTCGTCTCGGACGCACCGCGAAGGGTCGACGTCCTGAGCTTGACCCAATCGAGAATGGTGGAGAGATCGCGGCAGGCCTCGTAGTCATCCATGAACTCAAGCCGCCGCCAGCCTTCGTTCAAAGCCTCCCACATGTCCTGTGTCAGAGCTGTGCGAACCGCGCGGCCGTTCTCGCGCGCCCGCATCAGGCACGCGCGGATCGACGACGTCTTCGCCGGCTCAAGGAGGAGTTCGCGGATCACGTCCCGCTCCGTCAGCTCAGCTGTCGTGCCGGGAGCCGGCAGCGCACCTGCAGCCGTCAGAACCGACTTCCATTCGTCGTCGTCGGTGACGCTCGGAAGCATCGCCATGCGACGGCCCATCTCGATCAGCCGCGCGGTGCTCTCGGCACGCTCGGTATAGCGGCCGAGCCAGTACAGGTTCTCTGCAGTCCGGCTGAGCACGTCGCTACTCCGACAGTATCCAGGTGTCTTTGACGCCGCCGCCCTGGCTCGAATTGACGACCAGCGAACCCTTCTTGAGAGCGACGCGGGTCAGGCCACCGGGCACGAGGCGGATACGTTTTCCAACGAGACAGAACGGGCGGAAGTCGACATGACGATCCGAGATCGAGCCGTCTTCAAGCGTCGGGGCCGATGACAACTCCAATGTCGGCTGAGCGATAAAATTGCCCGGGTTGGCCTCGACGCGAGCCATGTATTCAGCGCACTCCGCCGTCGTCGACTGCGGCCCGATCAGCATGCCGTAGCCCCCCGAGCCATGCACTTCTTTAACGACGAGATCAGCAATGTTCTCGCGGACATACTGCAGGTCATCGGGCTTGCCGCATTGCCAGGTCGGCACGTTCTGCAGGATCGGGCGCTCGCCGAGATAGAACCGGATCATAGCCGGCACGAACGTGTAGATCGCCTTGTCGTCGGCGACCCCGGAGCCGGGCGCTGAACAGAGCGTCACATTGCCGGCGCGATAGACCTCGAACAGGCCGGGCACGCCGAGCATACTGTCGGGGCGGAACGCGAGCGGGTCGATGAAGTCATCGTCGATACGGCGGTAGATCACGTCGACGACCTTGGGACCGCGCGTTGTCCGCATCCAGCATTTGCCTTCGTCGACGAACAGATCCTGCGGTTCGACGAGTTCGATGCCTGTGAGGTCGGCGAGGAACGAGTGCTCGTAGTAGGCGCTGTTGAACGAACCGGGGGTTAAGAGGACAATGGTCGGGTCGCCGGACTGGGACGGCGGCGCGACCTCCTCCAGCGTCGCGCGCAGCATGTCGGGATAGTTGTCGACGCGGTCGACCGAGCGGGACCCGAACAGCTCCGGGAACATCCGCATCATGATCTCACGGTTCTCGAGCATGTAGCTGACGCCCGATGGCGTGCGACAGTTGTCTTCGAGAACGAGAAACGATTCCGGACCCGTGCGCACGATGTCGATACCGACGATGTGGCTGTAGACCTTACCCGGCGGATCGACGCCGACCATGTCGGGCAGGAAGGCCTCGTTGTTGTAGACGAGATGCTCGGGGATGAGCCCGGCCTTCAGGATTTCACCGCGGTGGTAGACGTCGTAGAGGAACGCGTTGAGCGCGCGGGCCCGCTGTTCGATGCCGCGTGACATCGTCCGCCATTCTGATGCGGTGAAAACGCGGGGGATGAGATCGAAGGGGATCAGTCGGTCAGGATCGCCACCCTCGCCGTAGACGGCGAACGTGATGCCGATACGCCGGAAGATCGCTTCAGCATCGAGGCCGCGCTGGCGAAGCAGATCGGGACCGGCTTCCTTCAGCCAACTCTCGATCCGCGCGTAAGCATGCCGCGTCGCCCCGTCGGCCTCCTGCATCTCGTTGAACATCAGCCGCGACCGTTCGCGATCACCAGTCGCCGCGCCCGTTGGCCCGTCGAAAACACTGCCGTCTTGTATCCGTTGAAGTGGAAGCGTCTCATACGCTCAGTGAACCGAGGCTCGGCGCATTTCGCAAGGCGCAACTTCAGGCAGTTTGCGGCTCGCGTAGGCTTACCGGCGCCCGTGAAGGCTGTTGCTCGGGATGCGCGCCCGCCGAGGTGCCGGGGCGGTGCCAGACATCACTGGCGATGCCCTCGAGCCGCGCTTTGATCTGCAACGCCAGGAAGCGCGAGAAGTGGCGGCTCTGCGCGAGGTTCCCGCCCTGGAACCAAAGCGCCGGATGGGCGGTCGGCTTCCACATGTTTCGGAGTTCGCCCTCCCAAGGACCGGGGTCCTTTTCGACGCCGGAACCGACACCCCAGCAGCGGCCAACCTCATCCGCTACCGCGCGACCGACGATGTCGGCGACGAACTCGTTCATCGAGCGATAGCCGGTGGCGTAGATGATGGCGTCAGCCTCGACCTTGTGGCCGTCGTCGAGGCGGAGGCCGTCGCGCTCAAGGGCTTGGATTGATCGGCCGGGCTTCAGCGCGACTTCGCCGTCCGCGATCAATTCAGAGGCGCCAACGTTGATATAGAAGCCGCCGCCTTGTCGGATGGACTTGAGCGGTAGTCCGGTCTCGTCAGGCCCGAAATCGTGGAGGAAGCCTGCGCGGCTCAGCCGGTCGTGCAGGTCCGCATCGCGGCGGCGCATTTCGGTGCACACCTCTTTCATTCGGCGTTCAACCAGCCGATGCGGCCATGTTGTCCCGATGAAGTCAGCGGTTTCGGTGTCAATCCCGCGGTCGAGTGCGTCCTCCGAATAGAGCCCGCCGAGCAGACACTCGAGAACGGTCTCCGATTGTGTGACCAGCGTGCCGGATCGCTGGATCATGGTGACCTCCGCATCGTGCTCCCAGAGGTCCTGACAGATGTCGTGCGCCGATGTGTTTGAGCCGATGACAGCGACGCGCTGGCCGCGGAAGTCGCGTCCGCCGCGATAGTCGCTCGAATGCACGCGAGGCCCTTCGAAAAGAGCGTCGCCCTCAAACGCCGGCATGTTTGGATAGCCGGACATTCCTGTCGCGATCACCAGATGGCGCGCAGTGATCGTCTGCGGTTGGCCGGCGCGCGTGATGTCGATGGTCCACTGACTGCGGTCCTCATCGAACGTCGCGCGCGTACAGCGGGACTCCGTCCAGTAATTGAGCTGCAGCACACGCGCATACATCTCAAGCCAATCGCCCATCCGATCCTTCGGTGTGAACATCGGCCAATCGGGCGGGAAGGGGATGAACGGCATGTGGTCGTACCAGACCGGATCATGCAGGCAGAG
>JBCBXS010000094.1:0-8861 GCA_039816475.1 Pseudomonadota bacterium
TAACCGGCAGCCCTGGGAAGTCGAGCTCGTCGGTGAGGACGGTCTTGTCATCTATCGCGACAAGAAGCGGAATCTCCCCGTCACGGATCCCTTCGCACGACAGCTCACCATCGGGATGGGCTGCTTTATCGAACTGATGGAAATGGCCGCAGCCAGTGAACGGATTGGCGTGAAGACCACGCTCTTTCCTGAGGGCGAATACGGACCTGTCGCGAGCTGCACATTCGAGGCAGGTGCTGGAACGCCAAAACCACTTTTTCGACACGCCATGGCGCGCCGCTCGCACAAGGAAATGTTCGACGAGCGCCTCGTCGACACCGCGACAGCGTCGCTGCTTCAGGCCCACGCTGAGATTGTTCTCGATGGCGCTGAGCGAGATGAGCTTCGTCGCATTGCCCACGACGCCTGGATGACGGAGGTGCAAACGCCAGCAGCCTGGAAGGAAAGTGTTGACCTGTTGAGGTTCGGCAAGGCGCAGATCAACGCCAATCCGGATGGCATTGATGTTGGCGGGCCGATGATCGATTCACTCGTCCTCCTCGGGCTCGCAACGCCTAAGGCCGCGCTCGACATTAACAACCCGAACTCGCGTGGAGCGATTGAAGGCACGGCGAACGCAATTCTCGCCGCTCCGGCCATGACCGTGACGCGAACACCTGGAAACAGCCGGCCGGAACAGATTGAAGCTGGCCGCCGCTGGTTACGATTGAACCTTGCGGCAACCGGCGCCGGCCTGGCGCTCAGACCTGTCAGCCAGGCTTTGCAGGAATACGCGGAAATGAAGACGCACTTTTCGTCTATCCACGCGCAATTCGCCCGCAACGGTGAGACGATCCAAATGCTGGGCTTGCTTGGCTATGGTACGCGCGCGCCTCGCACGCCGCGCTGGTCGCTCGAAAGTCGGATAAGGAATGCCTGACAAGAACGGATCGGACTATTTTCGTTTCTTCAACGAGATTGGAATTCTCGAGCAACTCAGCCGGGCCATGCTCCAGGCCCGGCTCCCTGACGGCATGCTCGTTCCACACTTCACTGTCCTCAATCACCTTGTCAGAGTGAAGGACGGACGGACGCCGCTTGAATTGGCGCAAGCGTTCCAAGTTCCGAAGACGACGATGACGCATACGCTCGCGGGATTGGTGAAGGCCGACCTCGTCGTTATGAGAGCAAATAAAGACGATGGGCGGTCCAAGCGCGTCTGGATCACCAAGAAGGGTATTGGATTTCGCCAGAAGGCGATCGGGTCACTCGACGAGGACGTCGCCAGACTCCGGAAATCGTTCTCCGAAGCTCGGGTGAAAAGGCTCCTCCCAGAACTGCAGGCGCTCCGTGAGATCATGGATGCGGATCGGGATCGCAACTGACGCCGTGAGAAATTTCTTCGCGGCCGCTCGGAAGCTTAAGGCCGGGTACAACATGGCGGCTTTGCCCGCTCAATCCCTGCACGTGTCGGCCAGCCAAACCAACTCCGCGACGTCGCCGTCGCCGAGCCTGCACCTCTACTCCTCGCGCATGGCGCGGGTGAACTGATCGGTCAGCGGCTCGAGCAGATAGTCCATGACGGTCCGCTCCTCGGTCTGGACAAAGATATCAGCCGGCATGCCCGGCACGAGTGAGCGGCCGCCTAGCCGATCAAGTTCGCCTGCATCGAACAGGATCTGCACCATGTAGTGATGCGTCTGCTGCCGCTCGTCGACGATGAGGTCGGCTGAAACGGTGGCGACGGTGCCGAGCAGTTCGGGCGTCTCGCGTTGGTTGAAACTCGACAGCCGGATCGACACTTTTTGCCCGCGCGCGACCTGGTCGATGTCGCGCGGCGCAATCGCACCTTCGACGATCAGGCGCGCATCGCGCGGCACGATCTTCAGGATCTCCTGGCCCGGCTTGATGACGCCTCCAACGGTATGCACCTGCAGCGCGTGGACCCGGCCTGCAAGCGGCGCGAACACATCGAGACGGCGTCGGTTGGTGCCAAGGCGTTTAAGCTCCGCCTTCAGCCGACCAAGCTCGCCTTCAAGTTCGGCGTAGTCGCGTCGGGCCTTGGCGACCTGGGATCGCGGCACAAGCCGTTTCTCCTCGAGCGCTTTCAGATCATCAAGTTCGCTCTTCAGAAGTTCGAGCTGGTCTTCCTTGGCGCGCGCCTGCGATTTGAGCCCGCTGATACGCTGATCCGTCTGGCCCGCATCCAGTGCGATGAGCCGCTCGCCTTTCTCGACTTTCTGGCCCTCGCGGACGGCGATGTCGGTGACGATCCCGCCCTCGAGATGCTGGACCGACTTCGAATTCGCCTCGACCGCGATCTTGGCTGTTGCGACGACGGCGCCACTGATCTCAGTCGCAGCGGCCCAGCCTCCAAACCCGAGCACGAGGACGGCGATGGCGACCTTTGCAAAGCCGACATAGCCGTCGATCCGCGCGTCTTCCCGCGCCACCGCGTCGGACGTCGCCAACGTGTGCGACGGCTTTGCCCGCTTATCCCGCCGCATGGGCGCCTCCTATCGGTGTGACCCGCGCGCGCGACTGCTGGGCTGCGCGCAGGACCTCATCTTTCGTGCCGAACGCCGCCTGCCGGCCGTCGTTGAGTATCAGGACGTAATTGACGTTCTCGAGCGCCTTTCGACGGTGTGCCATGACGACAACCGTCCGGCCGCCTTCGCGGGCGCGCAAGATCGCGGCCGCGAGAGCGGCTTCGCCATCCGTGTCGAGGTTCGAGTTCGGTTCATCGAGGACCACGAGCGCCGGCTGCCCAAACAGCGCACGGGCGAGCGCGAGCCGTTGCCGCTGGCCGCCCGAGAGCGCGGCGCCGCCCTCGCCGACCCGCGTGTTGTAGCCGTCGGTCAGGTTCAGGATCATATCGTGAACGTTGGCGCTCTGCGCGGCGGCGATAATCGCCTGCGGATCGGCGGTCGGGTCAAAGCGGGCGATGTTGTCGGCAACCGTCCCGTCGAACAGCTCGGCGTTCTGCGGCAAATACCCGATGTGGCGGCCGAGCTGAGTCAGCGGCCACTGCACGAGCGGTGCGCCATCGAGGCGGACGTGGCCGCGCATGACCGGACAGACGCCGACGAGCACGCGCGCGAGCGTCGACTTGCCCGATCCGCTGGCCCCAAGGACACCGAGCGCATCGCCCGGTTGCAATTCGAAATCGAGGCCCTTGAGGACCGGGTCCTGTCCGACGCCGGGGGCTGCGAAAACGTTCTGCACATGGATGCGGCCCTCCGGGACCGGCAACGCCATGCGCCCGCCGGCGTCGCCTTCCTGCGCAAAGACCTCGCCAAGCCGCCTGAAGCCGACGCGCGCCGAAATAAGACCGCGCCAATGCGCGATCGCCAGTTCGACCGGCGCAAGCGCCCGCGACATGATGATAGAGGCAGCGATCATCACGCCCGGCGAGATCGCATCGCCGAGCACGAGGTAGGCGCCGGCAGCTAACATCGCCGACTGCAGCAGAAGCCGCGTCGTCTTGGTTGCGACCGAGAGCATGCCGGCGACATCTGAGGCTTTCGTCTGCGCGAGCAGTTCGGCGTTGTGTTCGTTCAGCCAGCGGTTGCGATAGCGCTCGGACATGCCCATCGATTGCAGGATTTCGCTGTTCCGGCGGCCCGCTTCAAACTGCTGTTCGGCGGCCGCGGCATGCTGGCTTGCAGCCATCACCGGCTTTCGCGAGAGCCATTCGTTGGCAAGCGACAACGCGACGAGCACGGCGGCGCCGACGAGCGCGAGCGCACCGAGCGACCAGTGGAACATCCAGACAACGAGGAAATAGACGGGCGCCCACGGCATATCGAAGATAGCCGTCATGCCCGCGCC
This sequence comes from Pseudomonadota bacterium, assembly GCA_039816475.1. Classification (GTDB taxonomy): domain Bacteria; phylum Pseudomonadota; class Alphaproteobacteria; order Rhizobiales; family Hyphomicrobiaceae; genus JBCBWG01. Next base: position 3,811 of record JBCBXS010000094.1, read on the forward strand.
GGAGACGAACTGGCGGATGCTCCCGAGGTCTTTCAGAAGCTGCGCGCGCCCGGCCCGATTGCGTGGATCATCGGCTTCGATCGCGAGATCGAACACCTGGCGCGCGAGCAATCGATCGACGCGGAGCCCGACGCGAACGAGCAATCGCGTCCGGATAAAATCCATCAACCCCATGAAGACGAACAGCCCGACGACGAGGCTGAACAGCGCGACGAGTGTCGGCATGCTCTTGCTCGTCAGCACGCGGTCGTAGACCTGCAACATGAAGAGCGGGCCGGTCAGCATCAGCATGTTGGCAAAGAAGCTGACGAGCGCGGCCGTCGCGATCGCACGGCGACAGGCCTGGCGCACCTCGCTTATGGAAACCGAAGGCTCTTCCGGCGGGATGTCTTCGGGCGGTGCGCCTTGGGCCGCGACGGACGCCCTCCCGCGCGGGCGGAGCCACGAAAACCACCCGCGGCGGTGCGCACGGGTTGGTGCGGTCGTACCGTCTTCCTCGTGCTCAGGCGAAGCACGAAAGGCGCCGAGACGCATCTGTTCCAGGCGTTCGCGGACCTGCCGCCGCGCGTTGTCGTTCGACGGCGCAACGCCCTGGCCTGCGAACACGTCAGGCGCCGGCTGTCCGAGCCGGGACGACAGCGAAGCAGGGCCTGCCTGCGCGAATGGGTCGGCCTGCCATTGACCGTCGGCGGCGTAGACCTCGCGCTCATCCTCGAACTCAGGCGCTGTCATCTGGACGTAGGCGATGAGGCCGATCACCGAGACCGTCACCAGCGCCCAGAGCCCCGCGAGCATGCCGTAAAGCGTCTCGACCGGCAGCACCTGGAATTGCGGAACGTAGGCGACCGCGACAATGGCCGTCCAACAGCTCAGAGATGTCGCGCCGATGATTGCGACCTTGCCGACCTCGAACGGACTGAGGCTCAGCGCCAGTGGCCGGTCGCGGCCATAGGCGAGCGGCAGCAGATGCGCCTGCAGCAGCAGCGCATTGACTGAGAGAATGCTGGCGGCCCCGAGCTTCAGGAGCACCTTCGCCGGGATTGTGTCGGCCGTGTATTTGCTGACGAGGATCGCCGTGCCGCTGAACCACAACAGCGCGAGTCCCAGGATGACCACGACATGCATCAGGCCGATCAGCCAGCGTGACGGCGGCGGCCCTGGCGCAACGAGCACGCGGACAGCCACGCCGTCGCCGACGATCGCAGCCCCCAGCGCGAGCGCGATGCCAACGTAATGAACAGCCACGAGGACGCGAAGCCACTCGAGCTGCTCAAGCCACATCAAGACTGCTTCCATGCCCGCACAATCCGAACTGCTTCAGAGCGGTTGGATGATCCCCCGCCCGCGAACGCAGGCCACCGCGACGTCACTCGCGAATGGCCTGCGCCCGTCCCCCGGAACGCTTTCCGATCAGGCGATGCTGTCGTCCTGCAGCGCGAGTTCAGCGGTCGCCGGATCAATGGATGCCGGATCGGCTGGTGCAGCCGCCGCCGGCGTTGCAGCCGTCGCTGACGACTGCAATGCGGCCATCTCGGCGAGCTGGCTGTCCACGCTGTCCGAACCGGCAGGCTTGTTGAGCAGCTCCGAGACCAGATCGCCGCTCAGCAAATCGCCGACATCATCGGACTCGTCACTTGCGACGAGCGCACCGTCCTGCACCGCGAACGTCTCAGCCGAGCCTGTGAAGTGGACGTGCTCAACATCGGTGACGAGATCGGTTGCACCGTTCGCCGCCGTGATCAGCAAGCCGCCGTTCTCAGCGGCCGCGACTGTGTAATCGGCAAGGCTGCCGTCGTAGACCGCGACGTCCTCGCCGCGACCGCCGTCGATGAGGTTCTCGCCGGCACCACCGTAGAGCACATCGTCGCCAGCACCGGCTGCGAGCATGTCGTCTCCGGCGCCGCCAACCAGCACGTCCTCGCCGCGATTGCCGATGAGTGCGTCCTGACCGTCGCCGCCGACCAGGATGTCGTCACCGAAGTCACCGCTGATCAGATCGTCGCCTGAGCCGCCTGAGATCAGGTCATCGCCGTGACCGCCGCGGACCACATCGTCGCCGGCAGAGCCGTCAATGCGATCATCGCCCCAGCTGCCCCGGAGGTCGTCGCTGCCCGCCGCACCGATCAGGAGATCGTCGCCGACGGTTGTCGCTGTGGATGCCGGGTTGTTCGCCGAGGGCGTCAGCAGGTTCTGCAACATGCTGAGCATCGTTGTCGGCGGTGCGTTTGCCCCGTCGTCGGTCGTGTCGCCGTCGTCCGTCCCGGTGTCGTCACCCGGGTCGGTACCGTCGTCACCAGCATCGGCGTCATCGCCCGTTTCGGCGTTGTCGCCGTCGGCGTCATCATCGTCAGACGCACCGTCGTCTTCTGAGGCGTCTGAGTCGTCGGACGTGTCCTCACCGGTCGGCGGCGCCGGATCGGCGCCATCGTCGCCGGTATCGGTATCCGTATCGTCGTCCGTCCCGGTGTCCGTCCCAGTACCGTCGTCCGCTGTGTCGTCTCCGGTCGGCGGCGTATCGTCGGACGGCGCATCGCTCGCATCGTCAGCAGCCGGCGGCGTGTCGCCCGACCGCATCAGCGGCGTGATCGCCTCTTGATATTCGTCGATGGTCTCCACGATCCCGGCATGCGATCCGGCATTCGTCGTGAAGTCGTCACGCGTGATCTCGTTGTCGAGGACCGTGATCGTCCCCAGCAGATCGAGGTTGTGCGCGCCGCCGCCGGCTCCCTGGTTCGAGCGCAGTTGCAGAACGCTGTCGTTGTCGCCGTCACCATCGACATCGCGGATCTCGATAGACGACACTTCCGTCGTGTGACCGTCGATCGTAATGCGGTCGCCTTCGTCACGATTGAAGTCAGTGATGACGTCGTTGCCGATGCCGTCGACCCAGTGATCGTGGACGTCGTTGTTCTCGCCCGCGACACCCATCCAGTTGATGGTCCGGTCGTCGTTCACGTGGCGGTTGATGATGTCTTCCTTCGCGTTAATCAGCGTCTGGAAGAAGAACTCATCAGCGCCCTCGCCGCCCGTCAGCGTGTCGTCCGCCGGCAGGTTCGCCTGGCTCGGGTAGACCATGCGCGCGTCGGGATCGACCTCGAAGTCCGGGTCGTCGGACCGGTCGAACTCTTGGGCGATCACAGGTTCACGCGCATCCGCGAGGCTTTCGAGCCGATCGTCTCCGGCGCCACCCATCAGCGTGTCGGAGCCGTGCCCGCCCGAAAGCGTGTCATTGCCTGCGCCACCTGAAACGCTGTCATCGCCGTAGCCGCCAGCGACCGTGTCGTTGCCGTCGCCACCGTCGAGCGTATCGTTCCCGGCGCCGCCATCGATGGTGTCGTTGCCGCCTTCCCCGGAGATCGTGTCATCCCCGACGGGCGTTGCTGCCGGGACGGGCGCCGATGCGTCCGAGAGATCACCCGGACCGTTGGCATAGAGCTCTGCGACCTGTGCCGCCGAAAGCGTCATGTCAGGCGTCGCGCCGCCCCAGAAGCCGACGTTTGCGATGCCGCCTTCGAAGTGCTCGGACAGCCGCTCATCGACACCGAGGTCTTCCGCCGTTGCGGTATCGCGCGAGACCCGGGTATTGGCACCAATCACAAACGGTTTGTCATTGCCGATCGCGTAGCCGCCGATGAACTCGCTCATCGTCGGCGACCCGGCCCCGCTGACCGTGTCGAAGTCGGAATCAGCCATAGCCTCGCCGTTGAGGAACACAGCGACACCCGCGGCACCAAAGCTCAGCGCGACATGCTGCCAGTTGCCCTCATTGACGACGGCTTCCTTCGACCGCCATTCGTGGTTGTAGCCACCGTCGTTGCGGCCCTCGCCTTCCGCGACGCGGATGAACAGCTTGCCATCGTCCTCGACGCGGATGTGGAAGTGCCCGCCGCCGTCGGCGTTGGCTTCGTCCTTGGCGATGATCGTCTGCCGGCCGCCGAGGTCGACGGGATTGAACCACGCCGTCACGGTGCCGTTCAGGACCTGGTAGGCCTCATCGTTGGCGACGTAGGCAAACGAGTCTTCCTGCACGCCAAACAGTGCCGCCTGCGACGTCCCATCCGGGCCCGGCATCGTGGGGATGCTCGTCTGCAAGCTCGCCTCGCCGTTATCGTCGATGTAGTAGCGCGCGTCCGAGACGCCGGTCGCATCGGCGAACGTCCCGCCGGCTTCCGACAGCGTCCAGTACGAGATGGGCGCATCGAGTGACGCCGACGTCTCGGCAATCGGATCGCCCGTCAGCGTGTCGTCGCCGTCGGTGCCGGTCAGTGTGTCGTCCGGCGCATCGACAATCGCGCGCTGGTATACGTTTTCGACGAAGGCAGGGCCCGGGTTCTCGCCCGGATTTCGCGTCTCCACTTCACTCGCGAACGGATTCTGCGTCGCCGTCGACTGAATGGCCTCATCCGGCGTGCCGGTCGGCGCAACCGCCTCCTGCATCTCCGAGATCGTCTCGACGACGCCGTAGGTCTCCATCGCCTTGACGTCGAGATCGCCCTGCTCAACGCGATCGCCGTGGACAATGATCTGGCCGAGGAAGTCTCCGTTGTGCGCGCCGCCGCCCGCGCCCTGGTTCGACGTCACGCGGATGATCGATTCCTGATCGCCATCGCCGTCGACATCGGCGTAGCTGATCTCGGCATTGGTCGTGTGACCGTAGATCTGGATCCGGTCGCCTTCGGCCTTGTCGTAGTCGGCGATGACGTCGGTCCCGAGGGAATCGACCCAGTGGTCATGGACGTTGTTGTTTTCGCCGGCGACGTTGGCCCAGTCGATCCGGCCATCGTCATCGGTGTGTTTCGCGATGATATCGGCCTTCGCGTTCAGCTCGTTCTTGAACAGAAACGTGTCAGCGCCTTCGCCGCCCACCAGGATATCGTCAGCGACAAACGGCTGGTTTGGATAGAGCCGGTTGGTTGCCGGATCGATCTCGTCGTTGCGCCCCTGGTTGGGGTCGAAGTCCTGCGCGACGACCGGTTCGCCGGCATCAGACCCCGAGACGAGCGTGTCATTGCCGGCACCCCCGATCAGCAGGTCAGAGCCGCGCTGGCCAT
>JBCBXS010000095.1:0-8707 GCA_039816475.1 Pseudomonadota bacterium
CCTCACCTGCGTCATGCTTCTGCTGCTCGCCGGTCTAGCCATTGATGTCGGCCGCGCGATCCATACCTCGACCCGGCTCTCAGCAGCGCTCGACAGCGCAGCGCTTGCCGGCGCCAAAGCTCTGCGGCTGCAAGGCCTGACCGAAACCGAGGCGAGCGAGCTGACGCGGAGGATGTTTGAGGCCAACTACAAAGACCTCACATCCTTCGACGGTAAGATCACGAACCTGTCGATCACGGCGGATGCTTCGAAGAGCAAGGTTGAGATCACGGCGGAGACGTCCGTCGGGATGCACCTCGCGAAGCTCGCAGGCATCAACACGATGGACTTCGAGCGCACCGCGACTGCGATCTTTGAGGCCAAGGACATCGAAGTGGCCGTCCAGCTCGATGTGACCGGATCGATGTGCAACCCGTGCTCGAAGATCGCTGACCTGAAGTCGGCGACTAAGACGCTTGTCGATGTGCTGATCCCGGAAGAGCAGACCGGCCAGAAGATCCGCATTGCGTACGCGCCGTTCTCGGCTGGCGTGAATGCCGGCAGCTACCTGGGCGCCGTTTCCGGCGGTGACCGGACGTCCGATCGCTGCACCTACGAGCGCAAAGAGCAGGGCTTCCAGTTTACCGATCAGCCGCCGGTCGGCGAGGCACGGTTGCAGACAACAGAAGACCTGTCGGATGCGATCCGCTGCTCTCGTTCGGCGCCGATCCTGCCGATGACCGATGACAAGGAGCTGCTGAAGTCCACCGTCGACCGGTATTCGACGGGCGGCTACACGGCGGGCCACCTCGGGACGGCCTGGACCTGGTATCTGTTGTCACCGCAGTGGGGCAGCATCTTCCCGCAGAGTGCCCGGCCGGCGGAATACAACGACGGCGGCACCGTGAAGGTCGCGATCCTCATGACGGACGGCGAGTACAACACCGTCGAGGGCAAGAGCGGCAACGCAGGCAAGTCCAGCGACTTCGCGAAAGCTACGTGTTCCGCGATGAAAGCCAAGAAAATCATTATCTATACGGTGGGTTTCAAACTGAGCGCGGGCTCCAATGCGCGCGAGACGCTTGAAGAGTGCGCATCCGGTCCGGGCAAGGCTTATTCGGCTGAAGACGGAGCCGCGCTGAACGCCGCGTTCCGTGACATCGCCGAAGACATCACCAACCTGCGGCTGTCGAACTAGCCAGGGCGTGATCGCCGCGCTCGCGAGGCGCGGTTGTACGAGTGCGGCGCGTCGGCCTGAGAGAGCCGGCGCGCCGTTTTGCGTGTGAAGCGCCGGACCCGCCGTGCTAGGTCAATACCTAACGGCGATGGCACGCGGCTGTTGTTGCCGGGCAGATTGAGACTGCGCCGTGCGGGGTTGCGATGAACTGGGGATTGGCGCGCAAGCTCGCGATCACAGCGTTCGGCGTCCTTCTGATGATTGTAGCGCTCCGGCAGGGGTGGCTTCCGCCCAGGTATTCGCCGCTTCCGGCGATCGCCTATGACCGGCCGACCCCTTTCGTCGTTGACTGGCAGCTCAAGGAGTTGGCGGTCGATGATGCGCTTTGCCGTGGTCTTGTCTCGACATCGTTCATCAAGGCGAGCCGTATCCCCGACAAGGTCACCGGCGAGGGCTGTGGCTGGACCAACGCTGTGCGAATGAGCGAGGTCGGCGGCGCGCGCTTTCCAGCCGCGCGGGTCAACTGCGCGGTTGCAGGCGCGATGACGCTCTGGGTGGTCAACGTCGTCCAGCCGCTCGCTCGCCAGTACTTCGGCTCCAGGGTGATCGCGATGCGCCAGATGGGGGTCTATAACTGCCGCAATATCATCGGCAGCCGGTACTGGTCCGCCAGGCGCAGTCAGCACGCGACGGCGAACGCGGTCGATGTGGGCGGCTTTCGGCTCGCGAACGGGACGTTCATCAGCGTCAAGCGGGATTGGAAGACGCGGGGCAAGCGGGCGCGGTTCTTGCGTGAAGTGTTTGAAGGCGCTTGCCCGTTTTTTCGGGTGGCGTTGTCGCCGAACTTTAATGCCGCCCACCACGATCACTTTCATTTCGATCGCGGTCCGTTTTGGCGCTGTCTTTAATTTCGTGGGACTGCTCAGCAAAGATGTCTCAGTTTGAGGCAGCCGCTCAAATTCGCTTTCCCATAATAGAACGCATTTGAAGAAAATTACGGCGCACGACGATACTCAGAGCGCCGATTAGAACAATTTTATCGAATTTGACGCTACTGCTCGAACAACGAAAAAGTTCTGGGTAAAGCGTATGTCCGGTCTGTTCTCGAAGTTTGAAGCATTTCAGCGCGACCAACGCGGTGTCGTCGCGATCATTTTCGGTTTCAGCATCGTATTTCTTGCGGGCGTTGCCGGCCTTGCCGTCGATACCTCGCGGCAGATGCTGGTGTCGCAGAAGACCGGCGATCTGCTCGATGCCACGGCGATGATGGCGGCAAAGCTGTTGGATGCCGAGGAACTGAACGACAGCCAGATCAAAGAGCGCGCCGAAGCCTACTTCAATGCGCAAGCCAATGACTTCGCGATGCAGAAGAAGGTGACGTACTCCAACTTCAAGACGACCCCGAACCGCTCACAGCATCAGGTGGACGTCACGGTGGACGTCCGGATGCCGACCACGCTCGGTAAGGTCGTGAGCATCGACGAAATGGCATTCAAGCGCACATCAAGCGTCGTCTACAAGTCGCGCAAGCTGGAGATTGTACTCGTTCTCGATGTGACCGGATCCATGTGCGAGCCGTGCGCCAAGATCGAATCGTTGCGCGCGGCCGCGAAGTCGATGATCGATACACTTTACGAAGGCAGGCCCACCAAAGGGTCGGTTCGCGTTGCACTCGTGCCGTACGCCGCGTCGGTCAATGCTGGTGGAACGTTTGGCGCCGTGACGGGCGGCAGCTCCGGCGGTCCCTGCGTCGTGGAGCGGACGGGCTTTCAGCAGACAACGGATGCCTCGCCGGGGTTTGGAAGCTACCTCCGGGCCGGAAACACGGATATCAACTCGCGCTTCACGTGTCCGATCGACACCGTAAAGCCCCTTACGGATCTGCGGCAGAACGACAGCCGCAACGCCTTCAAGCAGTCCATCGATAATCTCCAGACGAACGGCTACACGGCCGGCCACATTGGCCTTGCCTGGGGCTGGTACACGGTCTCGCCGAACTGGGGCACGGTGTTCTCCGGCGATGCCAAGCCGCGTGACTACGACAACGAGGATAACATCAAGGCTGTCGTCATGATGACGGACGGGATGTTCAATGCCGCCTACACCGGCGACAACAAGAATTCGGAGTCCCCAAGCGCCACCGATAGCTCAGCCCACCAGGCGCTTGCTCTCTGCTCGGCCATGCGAGCCCAGGGCATCCAACTCTACACCGTGTCGTACCAGGCGCCGACGGAAGCAAAGAGCCTCCTCGAGACCTGTGCGGCCGATCCCAACAACGCCTACGAAGCGGAAGATACCGGCGACCTTGTGATGTCCTTCCGCGATATCGTCGGCAAGCTTCAGATGATGCGACTTACCAAGTAGGTCATGGCGGACCCACTACGGGAAAGGCCGGCGCGTGCGCCGGCCTTTTCTGTTTCGCAGTTTGTTTCGGCGCGCGGCTGTGCCTTACGTCAGACTGCCCGATTCTGCCGGTTCTCGATTAGGTCCTCGACGACGGCGGGCTCTGCAAGCGTCGATGTATCACCGAGGTTCGAGAAGTCATCTTCGGCGATTTTTCGCAGGATGCGCCGCATGATCTTACCGGACCGCGTTTTCGGAAGGCCCGGCGCGAACTGGATCAGATCGGGCGAGGCGATCGGGCCGATCTCCTGGCGGACCCAATTCCGAAGGTCCTTCTTCAGCGCATCATCCGGCTGCTCGCCTGTCATGAGCGTGACGTAGCAGTAGATGCCCTGGCCTTTGACGTCGTGCGGATAGCCGACGACCGCAGCCTCAGAGACCTTCTCGTGGGCGACCAGCGCGCTCTCGACTTCTGCCGTCCCCATCCTATGGCCGGAGACGTTGATGACGTCGTCCACGCGGCCGGTGATCCAGTAGTAGCCGTCCTCGTCGCGCCGACAGCCGTCCCCGGTGAAGTACTTGCCCGGATACGTCGAGAAGTATGTTTGAACGAAGCGCTCGTGATCGCCGTAGACGGTGCGCATCTGGCCCGGCCAACTGTCAGTGATGCAGAGGTTACCGCTTGTTGCGCCCTCGAGCACGGCGCCCTTGTCGTCCACGAGTTCAGGTTTGATGCCGAAGAACGGGCGGGTGGCTGACCCGGGCTTTGTCGCTGTGGCGCCGGGCAGCGGCGTGATCATGATGCCGCCTGTTTCCGTCTGCCACCACGTATCGACGATCGGGCAGCGGCCGTCGCCGACGACGTTGTGGTACCATTCCCAGGCTTCAGGGTTGATCGGCTCGCCAACCGATCCGAGCAGCCGAAGCGACGAGCGATCGGTGCGTTTGACGAAGTCGTCGCCTGCACCCATGAGAGCACGGATGGCCGTCGGTGCGGTGTAGAACGTGTTGACGCCCCACTTGTCGACGACGTGCCAGAACCGCGAGGCAGTCGGGTAGTTCGGAACGCCCTCGAACATCAGCGTCGTCGCGCCATTCGCGAGCGGGCCGTAGACGATGTAGCTGTGGCCGGTGACCCAGCCGACGTCCGCGGTGCACCAGTAGATGTCACCGTCGTGGTAATCGAAGACGTACTGATGCGTCATCGATGCCCACACGAGATAACCTCCGGTCGTGTGCAGCACGCCCTTCGGTTTGCCGGTCGAGCCTGACGTGTAGAGGATGAACAGCGGGTCTTCCGCGGCCATCGGCTCCGGGTCGCAGTCCGGCGAGACGGTGACGAGTGCTTCGTGCAGCCAGATGTCCCGGCCGTCTTTCATCTCGATGTCGCCGCCCGTCCGGCGAACGACGAGCACCTTCTCGTCGCCTTTGGCGCAGCGCTCGAGGGCTGCATCCGTGTTTGCCTTCAGCGGGATCTTTTTGCCGCCGCGGACGCCCTCATCGGCGGTGATGATGAACTTGGACTCACAGTCTTCGATGCGGCCTGCGAGGCTATCCGGTGAGAATCCGCCGAACACGATCGAGTGCACCGCGCCGATCCTGGCGCAGGCAAGCATCGCGTAGGCCGCTTCAGGAATCATTGGAAGATACAGCGTGACGCGATCGCCCTTCTTCACGCCCATGCTTTTGAGCACGTTTGCGAACTTGGAGACGCGCTCGAACAACTGCCGGTAGGTGATCTCTTCACCGTCCGTCGGGTCATCGCCTTCCATGATGATCGCGGTTTGATCAGCGCGCGTTTTCAGGTGGCGATCGACGCAGTTGTAACAAACGTTCGTTACGCCATCTTCATACCACTTGATCGAGACTTCGCCCGGCCCGAACGTCGTGTTCTGCACCTTCGTGTACGGCGTCATCCAGTCGATGCGCTGGCCCATCTCGCTCCAGAAACCTTCCGGATCGCGGACACTGCGCTCGTACATCTCGAGATATTTTTCGTTGTCCACCCAGGCGCGCGCCGCCCATTCCGCCGGGACCGGATAAAGACCATCGCTCATTGTGTTTCCTCCGACGCGTGATTGTTGTTGAGCGTGTCTATCGCCGCCCGGCCCGGTCGGACAACCCTCGCAAAGGTCGAGGTGAGAGGAAGGGTTAGGATCGCAGACGCGCGTCACGGGACGGCAGCCGGCGTCGTGGCAAAAACGGGGCGGGATCGGCGAGAGACGTGATGGCGAGGCCGCGCCTGAACCCAGCCCGGCTACTTAACTTTCGCGACGGCATCCTTCAGCGCCTTCTGGCTGAGGCCACCCATCTTGCAGACCTGCTTCCACTCGTCCGGTTTGACCGGCTGAACCGACAGCCGCATCGACGTGACGAGCGCCATGTCGGCGAGCTTCGGTTCCGCCTTCACGTCCGCAAGTGTGACCGGCTTCGGCATGGGGCAAACCGCGCGGACGTCGACGCACTCCCACCGCTCATCGTCGGTCGTCGAGTCCCGGTGCGCTTCCGCCGAGACGACGCAAATGCCGACCACTTCCTTGCCCTCGTTCGAGTGATAGTAGAGCCCGAGATCGCCGACCTTCATCTCGCGCATGTTGTTGCGCGCCTGATAGTTGCGAACGCCGTCCCACTCCTCGCCGGCCGCACCTTTGGCGACGAGGTTGTCCCACGAGAAGACGTCGGGTTCGGACTTGAAGAGCCAATAGGGCATGCGCGGCGTCTCCGGGCGTTCGGGATGAGGACGACGCTTAAGTCCGCTGACCTCGGCGAGGGGTCAAGGCGCTTTCCCCAGTCTCGACTGAGTTCATGCGTTTCAGTCCGGCGGCTCAGGCTTTGACGCCGAGGCGGCCCGAGCCGAATACAGGCGCGCTCACCTCATCAAGCGGCCAGCGCGCGCGCGCGGCAACGTCGAAACCGTCGGCCTCAAGCTTGCCGGCCGCGTGCCGCTCGGCGGCCGCCCACGCGATCATCGCAGCGTTGTCCGTGCAGAGCGGCGGTGGCGGTGCGATGAGCCCGAGGCCGTGTTCGGCGGCCAGTCCTTCGAGCCGGCCGCGAAGTGTACGGTTGGCGGCGACGCCCCCCGCGATGACGAGGGCCGGCGGAGGCGCAGTCGACGCTCCCGACGCAAGCGCGATCGCCCGCTCGATGCGATCGGCAACGCAGTCGGTGACGGCGGCCTGAAAGCTCGCACAGATATCTGCCGTCGTCCGATCCGTGATCGGGGCCGCGGCTTCGGCTGCCCGCCGGACGGCGGTCTTCAGGCCGGCGAACGAAAAGTGCGGTGCGTCTCGGCCGAGCATCGGTCGGGGAAACGCAAACGCATCCGCATTGCCGTCAGCCGCAAACCGTTCGACGGACGGCCCACCCGGCGCGTCGAGCCCGAGCAGCTTGGCGGTCTTGTCGAACGCTTCGCCAAGCGCATCGTCGACGGTTGTGCCAAGCCGGACGTAACTGCCGATATCGCGAACGAGCAGCGTCTGCGTATGCCCGCCCGAAACAAGCAGGAGCACGTACGGCGGGCGCACACCATCGGTGAGCCCGACGGTCAGGGCATGGCCTTCAAGATGGTTGATTGCGGCGAGCGGTGTGTCAGCTGCAAGCGCGAGCGACTTCGCAAAGGTTAATCCAACCAGCAGCCCGCCAATCAAGCCAGGGCCGGCCGTTGCTGCAACGAGGTCGATGTCGTCCAATTCGCAAGCGGCGTCTTTCAGCGCGGTCGCTGCCAGATCATCAAGACACTCAAGATGTGCGCGGGCGGCAATCTCGGGGACCACGCCGCCGAACGCGGCGTGCTCCTGCCATTGCGAGCGCACAACGTTCGAGAGGATTTCACCGGCCCCATCGGCGGCGCGACGGACAACCGCGACTGCGGTCTCATCGCAGCTTGTCTCAATCCCGAGAACCGTGATGTGAGCGCTAGGACTCATCGAAACTCTTCGCTGAACTCTCTGATAATGCGGCCGCCGGCACGGGGCATCCCCTATCTCATTCCTTCGCCTCCATCGACAAATTCGGCCGACTGCGGCCAGTGTCCGGGCGACTTTGCCCGGACTGGGCTTCAGGAGATCGTTTCGTTTGACTTTGGACCGTATTCGCATCGGCACGCGCGGCTCGCCGCTCGCACTCGCGCAGGCACACGAGACGCGGGACCGGCTAAAGTCCACGCACGGGCTCGACGACGCGCAAATCGAGATCGTCATCATCCAGACCAGCGGCGATCGGATCCTTGATCGGCCATTGATGGAGGTCGGCGGCAAGGGCCTGTTCACGAAGGAGATCGAGGAGGCGATGTTCCGCGCCGAGATCGATGTCGCCGTCCACTCCATGAAGGATCTTGAGACATCGATGCCAGACGGTCTCGCCGTTGGCGCCGTGCTGCCGCGCGAGGACGTACGCGATGCGTTCATCAGTCTGAAGTTTGCGCGCCTTGCCGACGTGCCCGAAGGCCGCGTCATTGGAACCTCTTCGCTGCGCAGGCGCGCCCAGCTTCGGAACGCCCGGCCGGATCTTTCCGTCGTTGAGTTTCGCGGTAACGTTCAGACGCGGCTGCAGAAGCTCGCCGATGAGGTCGCCGACGCGACGTTTCTTGCGTGTGCCGGTCTGCACCGGCTCGGCGAAGAGGCGCGGATCACCGAGGCGGTCGCAACGGACGACATGCTACCGGCGGTCGCCCAAGGGGCGATCGCGCTCCAGTTCCGCGCTGACGACGATCGCATCCGCACTGCGCTCGCGCCGTTGAACGACGCTGAGACCGAAACCCGCACGCGGGCCGAACGCGCATTCCTCGCGAAGCTCGATGGCTCCTGCAGGACGCCGATTGCGGGGCTCGCCGAACCAACAGACGATGCGTTCCGATTTCGCGGGGAAGTCCTCGCGCCGGATGGGTCACAGAAACTCGCAGTCGAGCGATCAGCGACCGCTGAAGATCTGGAAGCCGCTGCCGTCCACGCGGCGGAGGAACTGCTCTCGAAGGGGGCTGCCGACCTCGTCAATCTGGGCACGCGGTGAGCATCTGGATCACGCGACCCGAAGCCGATGCCGCACGGCTCGTTGACGGCCTCCGCGAACTTGGCCTTGAGCCGGTCGTCGCCCCGCTTTTCGAAGCGCACTTCCTCGCCGTGCCTCAACGCTTTGAGCCGAAGGTCGACGCCGTCGTTGTCACGAGCCGGAACGGCATCCGCGCGCTCGCCAGCGCCGGTCGCGTCGCGG
>JBCBXS010000096.1:0-8657 GCA_039816475.1 Pseudomonadota bacterium
CGGGCAACGACGCACTCTACGGCGGTGCCGGCAATGACGAGTTGCGCGGCGGCTCCGGCGACGACTTCGTCAAAGGCGGCGGCGGTGCCGACTTCATCGACGGCAACTCCGGCGATGATGTTCTGCTTGGCGGTGGCGGCAACGACGTCATCAAGGGCTCGTCCGGCAACGACAAGATCGCTGACGGCGGCGGCCACGACAAAGTCGACGGTGGCTCAGGCGACGACTACTTCCTCGCCGGTGGCGGTCGTGACCTGTACGTTGGCGGTTCGGGCTTCGATACGCTCGATTACTCGAATGCGCGCAAGGGCATTACGGCTGACCTGTCGAAGCACACCGTCAAGGGCCTCGGCCAAGACGAAGTGTGGGGCGTCGAGAAGCTGGTCGCGTCGCAGAACGACGACACGCTCAAAGGCGACAAGCGTGACAACGTCATCGACGGTCAGGCCGGCGACGACACCTTCCGCAGCCTCGGCGGCGAAGACACGCTGACCGGTGGTGAGGGCCGCGACACGTTCGTGTGGCTCGCCAAGGACATCGTCTTCGAAGGCGAGCACCTGGGCGTCGACACCATCACGGACTTCTCGTTCGCAGATGGCGATGTCCTCGACCTTTCGAAGCTGATCGACGGTGAGCCGGCGTCCATCGGCGACGTCGTTTCGCTTAGCGAGAACGAGAACGGCACGATGGTGTCGGTCCGTCTCGGCGAACGCATGGTTGATGTCGTGCAGCTCCAGGGCGTGTTCGATGCTTCGGCAGACGCACTGCACTCCGAGGGCCTGATCCTCGCATAACGCGCACCCGCTTCGGTGCCTGAGGGTGCCGGAGCGGACTTGAACTCTTCGATCTCTCCGAACTGGCCCCGCCTCTCCCGAGGCGCGGGCCTTTTTCGCTGTCACGCCTATGAAGCGGCGTCGCTTAGAGCCGCACGACAGCCGAAATTATCGCGCCAACTGAGCAGCGTCAGACGCTGTTTACCTGTTCTGCGATTGACCCGCGAAAAACCCGGGGTGGGAACAATTTGAAATAAATCACGCGCCGCCGTGGAAGTCTTATGAAGCGTCCGGCCGATAACGTGCAGTCATCGAAAACTCGAATAAAAAAACATCGAGGACAGCGACGTGGCAGGCAGCGTCAATACACTCTACGGGACTTCGGGGGCTGATACGCTTATCGGCACGGACGGCATTGACCGCATCAAGGCCGGCAGCGGGAACGATACGGTCGAAGGCCGCGCCGAGACGGATTTCCTTTACGGCGAAGATGGCGACGACTTTGTCCGCGGTGACGGCGGGAACGATACGATCTACGGCGGTCGCGGCCGTGATATCCTCGCAGGCGACGACGGCAACGATATTGTCCGTGGCGACAGCGGCGACGACCGGCTGTACGGCGCCAACGGCAACGACTTCCTTTATGGCGGCGACGGCAATGACCTCGCCGTCGGCGGCGCCGGCAATGACACGATCCGGCTCGGTAAGGGCAACGACGGAGCCTACGGCGGCGGCAGCGGCGACCGCATGTACGGCAACTCCGGCAATGACGTCCTCATCGGTGATGGCGGTGATGATGAAATCTATGGCGGCTCCGGCGACGATACCCTGATCGGCGGCGCGCAGAACGATACGCTCGAAGGCGGCAGCGGGGCTGACACGCTCAGCGGCGGCTCCGGCGACGACGTACTCTTGGGCGGCACCGGCGCTGACATCCTGAACGGCGACGACGGCGAAGATACGCTGATCGGTGGCGACGGAGATGACACGGCCAACGGTGGCGCCGGGATCGACACCGTCCGCGGCTATCGTGGCAACGACACGCTCGACGGCGGCGACGGCAACGACGTCATGAACGGCGACACCGGAGCTGACACGGTGTCCGGCGGTGCCGGAGACGACACGCTCAAGGGCGGCGACGGCGACGATATTGTCAACGGCGGCTCCGGCGCTGATACGCTCGATGGTGGTAAGGGCCGCGACGTTCTCGATGGCGGCGACGGCATTGATGTTGTCGATGGCAAGTCCGGCGATGACCGCATCGTCGCGAGCGCAGGTGACGACTATCTGATTGGCGGCTCTGGATCCGACACGGTCGACTTCTCGAATGCTGGCGGCTCAGTCACTGTCAATCTGAACGAGCATACAGCGACGAGCGCGACGACCGGAACGGATCGCCTCGAAAGCTTCGAAGGCGTAATCGGCTCGGCCTTCGCCGACGACATCATGGGCTCAAGCCGCGCAGACACGCTCATCGGCGGCGCGGGCGACGACACGATCCGCTCCCATCGCGGCGCTGACACTTTGACTGGTGGCGAAGGTGCCGACACCTTCGTCTGGATGGACTACGACGTCGTGCGGACAGGTACGCACCAGGGCGTCGATACGGTCACGGACTTCGGCGCCGACGACATCCTCGACATCTCCGATCTGCTGGACGCGGAAGCGGCCAACAACATCGGATCGTACGTCGAACTGAACGAGACCAACGACGGGTTGATGCTTTCGGTCAACTTCAAGGGCGGTTGGCACGACGTAGCGACCGTCCAGTCGGACGAAACGCTCGACGTCCAGCAGATGCTGTCGGACGGCCAGATCCTCGTCTGATCGGTCGCGACGTCACGAAAAGAGTTTCAGGAGGCGGAGCCGGACCGGACTCCGCCTCCTTTGTCTGTCGGGCCGGGTGCGTCTAAGCCCGTTCTAATGAACGGAAAATCAAAGTGTTTGTGGTGACGTGAGGGCGCAGACGCGCAGATCGTTCGCGCGGGGGACATCCGTTAAGGGTTGGCGTCAGATGGTCGTAAAGGTTCAGCGCAAGGGTATCCCGAAGCAGTACCTGTACAATATCGCGGGCGGGGTCTTTCTGTTGGCGACCGTGTTCCTCGGCGTGCGCTTCAGCGTCATGTCGGCGAGCGTTCCGGGCTGTGTTGACCGTTACGCGCGGACGACGAGCCTCAGCTTTGCGCGCGGGCCGTCATCTCCGCTGCCGAAGCCTGAGTTCGTCGCGCAGCTGAGCGGCGGAGAATGGGGCTTCCAGCAACACGGCAACCTTGTTGTTGATGCGAATGTGCCGGGCGGTACGGCCATGACGGTCAGCCTTCCGTCAGGTGCCAAGAAGGGCGGCACACCGCGGACGCCCGGCAGCGGCCTCGGTTTCGACTGGAACCCGCGTGTGCTCGGCGACGCGACAAGCGGCTGCCTCAGCTACGAGGTCTTCCTGCCGCGCGACTGGTCCTACAACGCGTCCGGCATCCTGCCGGGCCTCTACGGTGGCCCGAAAGGGTTCAGCTCGACATCGAACGTGCCGGGTACGTTCGAAGCGCGCGTCGGTTGGTCGTTCGGCCCGCGGCTCGGCGTCAACATCTATCGCGGCGGCGAAGGCGGCAAAGCCCGGGTTGGCACACAGCCTGCGCGCTATCACGTCCCGCAGGGTCGCTGGGTGCAGATCATGCAGGAGATCAAGCTGAACGATCCGGGCCAGGCCAACGGCCTACTTCGCCTCTGGGTCGACGGCGAGATCCGCATCGACATCCCGAGCGTGCGCTACTACGCCGGCAAACAACAGCCGCGTATCCTCGGCGTCGTCGGCGACACGCATTACGGCGATCCGCGGAGCGCGTGGAGATCGGCACCGAAGCCGAGCGCGATCAAGCTGTCGCCGTTCAAGCTCTACTGGAACTGAGCCCGAGCGCGTTTGCGATCGCGTCCGGGACGTCGAGGCCGTCGCGTTTTGCGGCCTCGCGCAGCGCGCGCTTGCGGCTGCCGGGTAACCGCGCATCGCCGTTGTCGGTGAAGTCGCCTGCCAAATCCGCAATCCGATCGAGCACGCGATCGCGCCCGGCGAATGCATCCGGATCGATCGCGATGATCAACTGTCCGACACCGGGTGGTGCGCCGTCTCCGTCGAAGAACGAGCCTGCCTCGCTCGCGAAGTTCGCCCCGCCGAGCACGACCGCAAGTAATTCGACCATCAGCGCGAGGGCTGCGCCCTTGGGACCACCGATCGGCAACAGCGTCCCGGAGAGCGCCGCTTGAGCGTCGGTCGTCGGGCGTCCGTTCGCGTCGAGCGCCCAGCCTTCCGGGATCGGATCGCCGGCTTGCGCCGCCTTTAGGATCTTGCCGCGGGCAACTTCGCTGAGTGCCATATCGACGACAATCGGATCCGCTGCGCGCTGAGGTGCTGCGAATGCGATCGGGTTTGTCCCGAACAGGGCGCGCGTCCCGCCCGTCGGCAGAAGCGCTTTCGGCGTGTTTGCGAAGAAAAGTGCGATGAGGCCGGAGGCGGCTAGGCGCTCGACATGATGGCCGACGGCGCCGGCATGATGCGAACGATGGATCGCCGCCGCAGCAAGACCTGTCTGCCGCGCGGTGTCGGTAAGATGCGCCACCGCGAGATCGATCGCCGGATAGGCAAAGCCATGCTGCGCATCGACCATCGCCGACGATGCGCGCGGCACGCTCAGTGTAGGCTCGGCAAAACCGTCGACTTTCCCCGACTGCGATTGCGCTGAATAGCTTTCAATCCGGGAGAGGCCGTGACCGGAGAGCCCGTCGACTTCGGCGGCGACCAGTGCGCGCGCGACGGCCTCGGCGTTGGCCGCGCTCGTGCGTGCGGTGATGAAGGCTGTCCGGACGGCCGCCTCAACCTCGGCAATGCTCACCCGCATTTATCCATTCCTTCGACGTTGGCGCTTCAGGCGCAGACGGCGGTCACCAAGACCCGCTTCCGGGTCGCCCGGCCGTGTGCGATGAAGCGCAATGAGCAGCGCAACGCAACGCACATTCACTGACGATAAACGTCCGGACCTCGAAGGCTATCTGCGCCACACACTGGGCGCAGAGCGCGTAGAAATCCACGCGGCGGCGCTCCTGTCCGGTGGTGCGGTGCAGGAAAACTGGCGGCTTGGCGTGTCCGTCGCAGGCGGGTCGCGCGAAGGCGAGCACGCTTGGGTCCTGCGAACAGATGCCCTTGCGCGGTTGCCCGTGAGCCTCGACCGCACGGCGGAGTTTCGCGTCCTAAGCGTTGCTCACTCGGCCGGGATTTCCGTCGCCGAACCGCTGGTCGATTGTGCGGATGCCTCTATCCTCGGCGCGCCATTCATGATTTTGACCGCGATGCCGGGGACCGCGAATGCGCGAACTCTGACGCGCGATCCAAACCTTGAGGCCTGGGGCGCAGACCTCGCCTACGCCCTCGGCACTGAACTCGCACGCATCCATCAGATCAGGCCGCAGTCTCCGGCCGCGAGCGATCTCGGCTTTCTGCCGCGACAGCTTCTGCCGCCGGCGCATGCGGAAGTTCAACGCCTGCGAAATCTCCTCGACAGCGCCAGCGAAGCCCGCCCGGCCCTCGAATACATCCTCAACTGGCTCGAGCGGCATGCGCCGGTCACCGAGACAACCACGCTGGTGCATGGCGACTTCCGGACGGGCAACTTCCTCGTCGACGATGGCACGCTGAGCGCGATCCTCGATTGGGAGTTCGCGCACTGGGGCGATCCGCTGGAAGACCTCGGCTGGTTCTGCGCACGCGGCTGGCGGTTTGGCGCCGATGACCGAGAAGCCGGTGGGCTCGCGCCGAGGTCTGCCGTGCTCGAAGGCTATCGGTCGGTCAGCGGCCGGACCATTACCGCTGGCGATCTCGTATTCTGGGAAATTCTCGCGGCGGCGAAGTGGGCTGCGATCGCTGTGCTTCAGGGCGACCGCTACCGCACCGGCGGCGAGGACTCGCTCGAACTGGTCCTGACGGGCCTGCTCCCGCCGGAGATGGAGCTCGACGCGCTTCTTCAGATCGAAGCGGCGGAAACGCAGTTGCCTGCGTGAGGCAAAGAAGGTCAGCGGCCCTGAGATGACCGATGGGCCCCGGAGTAAGTATGGCGAAGAAAGCGAGACGCATCGCAGCGGAGACGCTGATCCAGCTCGTGTCCGATACGCTCGAAGCTGAGATCAAGCCCGGTCTCGAAGGTGATCAGCGCTACGTCATGGCGATGGCGCTCAACGCGCTGGCGGTCGCGCGCCGGGAAATTCTGACCGATGGCGAGACGCCGCTCTGGGAATTGCTTGATGCCGTCTACCCGGAAGGGGACGGCACGGCGGCAGCCCTCGCGCGCGACATTCGCACCGGAGATTTGCCGGAGGAGCGCCTGCCGGACCTTGCGCTTCAGCTTAAGCGATGCCTTGTCGCTGAGCTGGAAGTTCGGAACCCGAAATTCCTGAAGTCGCGAGGCATCGGCGGCTGAAGCTCAAAGATCGCGCGGGAAGCGCGGCGGGGCGGCCCATTGCGGGGTGGAAACGAATGAAGGTGGGACAATGAATTGGGATCGGCCCGAGCTCGAGAAGTGTGCTGCAAACTTCGTGGCGCTGAGCCCCGTCAGTTTCCTCGAGCGCGCGAATACGTTCTTTCGCGACCGGCCGGCTGTCATCCACGGCGAACGCGTTTTCGATTACGGCACGTTCTATGAGCGCTGCAAGCGGCTCGCGTCCGCTTTGGCGGAGAGCGGGATCAAGCGCGGCGATACCGTCGCGATCCTGGCTGCGAACACGCCGGCGCTGCTCGAAGCGCACTACGCCGTCCCGATGCTGGGCGCCGTGCTCAACCCGATCAACGTCCGGCTTGATGCCAAGTCGATTGCGTTCTGCCTCGACCATGGCGAAGCCAAACTCATGCTCGCCGACCGCGAGTTTCAGGCAGCGATCGCACCGGCGCTTGAACTTGCCGAGGCGCGGCCAACAGTCATCGAGATCGCTGATGCGGCCGTGCCGGACGCGCCTTCGTTCGGCGCAACGGAGTATGAAGCGTTCCTTGCCTCGGGCGATCCGGATTTCGTTTATGAAGGCGCGCGCGACGAGTGGAACCCGATCTGCCTGCTCTACACGTCAGGCACGACCGGCAATCCGAAGGGCGCTGTCTACTCCCATCGCGGTGCGCATTTGAATGCACTCGCAAACGCACTGACGTTCGGCCTTGATCCGTCCAGCCGTTATCTCTGGACGCTGCCGATGTTCCACTGCTCCGGCTGGACCTACACTTGGGCGGTGACGGCTGTCGGCGGGACGCATATCTGCCTGCGCAAGGTAGACCCTGCCCAGATTTTTCCGCTGATCGCGGAGCATCGTGTCACGCACATGTGCGGCGCGCCGATCGTGCTCAACATGATGGTCCACGCCGACGACGCCGTGAAGATCAAGCCGCCGGTCCGCACCAAGGTTATGACGGGCGGCGCCGCGCCTCCGTCTGCGGTGATTGCGAACATGGAGCGGATGGGCTTCGAGGTGCTGCACGCCTATGGCACGACCGAGAGCTACGGGCCGTCAACGGCGTGTCTGCCGAACGAGGAGTGGTCCGCGCTCGAAGACGACAAGCGCTACGGCCTGATGGCGCGTCAGGGCATCCCGCATCCGTTGATCGATCGGATGGTGGTCGCAGATCCCGAGACGGCAAAGTCGTTGCCGAAGGACGGCGAGACGGTCGGCGAGATCATGCTCGCGGGCAATACACTGATGAAGGGCTACCTCAAGAACGAGGCGGCGACTGCGGAAGCCTTCGCTGACGGGCTTTACAGATCAGGTGATCTCGCGGCCTGGCACGACGATGGCTACATCGAGGTCAAAGACCGATCCAAGGACATCATCATCTCGGGCGGTGAGAACATCTCATCGCTGGAGATCGAAGATGCGCTCTACAAGCATCCCGACATCATGGAAGCCGCAGTCGTCGCGCGGCCGGACGACAAGTGGGGCGAGACGCCCTGTGCATTCGTCACCCCGCGGCCGGGCGTTGAAAGCCTGACGGCGGACGACGTGATTGCCTACTGCCGTGAGACGATGGCGCGATTCAAGGTGCCGAGGACTGTGGTGTTCGGCGAACTGCCGAAGACGTCGACCGGTAAGATCCAGAAGTTCGTGCTGCGGGAGCGTGCGAAGACGCTTTGAGCCGACGAACTGCGCTTTGGCTATCACACGCCGTAGGCCTGGAAATGCCATCGCCCGGTGTTGGGGACACCGGGCGAGTGACGTTCGATTGCGCGATCTCTGTCGCGCCGGCTGCCTCAGGCAACCGTTGTGCAAAACCTCGTTAAGTGATTCGACGGAGGCCTGAGGTGATTCGCAGGCCACAGCGGTTGAGCGATTGCGCCGCGGATCGGATCAGGCGCCGGGGATTTCCATAACATGACCGCGCGCCGGATAGTCCTTCTCGACGGCAAACGTAACCGCGCGTGCGAGATCGGCGAACGACGGACGCGCGAACGGCATGGTCTGAACCGAGGCATAATAGAGCGTCTGGTCCGGCTTGATCAGGAACAGGCCGGGCTCGAAGAACAGGTCCGGTTCCTCGATGCCGACCGACGTCTTGCCACGTGAACTCGAGATATAGAGGCCGAGCTTGCGTCCGTCGGCGAGGGCAAGGCTGTGCCCAATATTGAGCTTCTCGAGCCCCCAATCGGACTTCGCCTGTGCCGCGCGGTCGGCATCGTCACTCGATATCGCAATCGCCTGGACGCCCTGCTCGGCAAAGCTGTCGAGGTGCGACTGCAGATCATTGAGGTAGGTCTTGCAGATCGGGCAATGCAAACCGCGATAGACGACAACCATCGTGAAGTTCTTCGCGTCGTGCTGCGAAAGCGTCCAAGTCCCACCGCCGACGGTCGGGACGGAGATGTCGGG
>JBCBXS010000097.1:0-8589 GCA_039816475.1 Pseudomonadota bacterium
GTCGGTGTTGGGCTTAAACGTCAGGCCGAGCACGCCGATGCGCTTGCCGAGCACATCGCCACCGCATGCGGCGATCACCTTCCGGCCCATGGCGCGTTTCCGCTGCTCGTTCACGGTGTTGACCGTCTCGACGATGCGGACCGGGCTGTTATGGTCCTGCGCCGACTTCACGAGCGCGAGCGTGTCCTTTGGAAAGCACGACCCGCCGTAGCCGGGGCCCGCGTGCAGAAACTTGGACCCGATGCGGTTGTCGAGCCCAATACCGCGCGCGACCTCCTGGACGTTTGCACCAACCTTTTCGCAAAGGTCGGCGATCTCGTTGATGAAGGTGATCTTGGTCGCGAGGAACGCGTTGCCGGCGTACTTCGTCAGCTCTGCGGTCGGGCGGTCGGTGAAGAGGATTGGCGCCTGGTTGAGATACAGCGGCCGGTAGATCTCCGACATGACGTCCTGCGCGCGTGGGTCATCGACGCCGATCACGATCCGGTCCGGTCGCTTGAAGTCGCTGATGGCCGCGCCCTCACGCAGAAATTCAGGGTTGGAGACGACCGCGAACTCGGCGTCCGGATTTGCAGTCCGCATCCGCCGCGCGACTTCGTCCCCGGTCCCGACCGGCACGGTCGATTTCGTGACGATGGCCGTGAAGCCCGACAGTGACTTCGCGATCTCTTCGGCGGCGGCGTAAACGTACTGGAGGTCGGCGTGGCCATCGCCGCGGCGCGACGGCGTGCCGACTGCGATGAAGACAGCGTGGGCGTCGGGCACATGCGCTTGCAGATCCGTCGAGAACGACAGCCGACCTGCCGCGGCGTTGGCAACCACCATGTCGGTGAGGCCCGGCTCATGGATCGGGACGATGCCTTCCTGAAGGCCCGCGATCTTGTCGGCGGCGGTATCAACGCAGACGACCGTATGTCCGAAATCTGCGAAGCAGGCGCCCGTGACGAGACCGACGTAGCCTGCTCCAACCATCACGATCTTCATCGCCCGGCTCCCTGATCATCCGGCGCCGAGCGCCGCGCGGCCGCACTGGACCACGGGTTGCAGTAGCGCCGGGTCTGCCACCCGGGAAGGCCGAGAGCAACCGCTCGTTACTGAGGAGTCACAGTGTTTGACGGCTGGCCGGCTGCGAAGTTCTCGACATGGTCGATGACCTGATCCCACAGCGTCTGCATCGCCTCGTCACTTGCCCAGGCGACATGCGGCGTTACGATCACGTTCGGTCGCATCACGACACTGTTCAGCGGATTGTCAGCCGTTGGCGGCTCTGACGTCAGGCAGTCGATACCGGCACCGCCAATAAGGCCGTCGTCGAGCGCGCGAACGAGTTCGGCTTCATCGATCAGTCCACCGCGCCCGCAGTTGATAACCAACGGCTTGCGATCGCCCATGAGCTCGAATTCCCGCCGCGCGATCATGTTGCGCGTCTGCGGCGTCAACGGACAGTGCATCGTGATGACGTCGGCGCGCTCGAGCACCTCATCGAAGGGCGTGTAGAGCGGACCGAGACCCGAAACGCCCTTGTGCGCGGCAAAGAGCGTCGTCATCCCGAAGGCCTGACCTAGCCGCGCCACCGCTTGACCCAGCACGCCTTCGCCGAAGATGCCCAGCGTGCTTCCAGCGAGGTCCTTGATCGGATGCGTGAAGAAACAGAACTGCGCAGCCTCCTGCCATTTGCCGTCGATGACGTCCTGGCGAAATCCGATGATGCTTCGGCGAAGCGCGAGGATCAGCGCGAACGTGTGCTCCGGGACCGTGTTGATCGCATAGCCACGTACGTTCGAGACGATGATGCCGCGATCGGCACACGTTGCGATATCGAAGGCATCGTAGCCCGTGGCCGGGATCGCGATCATCTTGAGGTCGGGCAACTGGCGCAGCGTTTCGCCGTCGATCGGGACTTTGTTGCTGATCGCAAAGTCGGCGCCCGCGAGCCGTTCCACGACCTGGTCCGGCGCCGTGCGATCGTGTTCGATCCAGTCGTGCGCGAACGAGGGTTTGGTCAGCGTAACGTTCGGGCCAATCGTGCTTCGGTCGAGGAAGACGATGCGCATGGTCGGGCTCTCCGGCGAACCAGGTTGGCTGTTGCGTTTGCAGCTAAGAGAACGGCGCACACCTTGTTGAGGCGCACGCCGTTTCCCTGATCAGCGTTGGTCTGATGCGATGCAGATCAGGCTGCGGCCCGCGTCTGGTTGATGCCGATATCCGCGCCGGAGAAGGCCGAGATCGCGGCACCGACCCCCGAACCCGGCTGGATCGCGATACCGCTGTCAATCATCGCCATCTCTGCGCCGGCCAGCGATTGCAGCACCATCAGCTCGTTGTTGTAGCCGAGGTGACCGATCCTGACGACGCGCCCGGCGACCTTCGACAGGCCTGCACCCAGGGAAAGCTGATACTTCTCATAGGCGATCTTAATGACGTCGTTTGCGTCATGGCCCTCGGGCACGACGATCGCGGAGACGGTGTCGGAATACCAGTAGGGCGACTGCGCGCAGAGTGAGAGGCCCCAGGCGGAGACGGCACTGCGGACGCCGTCGGCGAGCCGACGGTGCCGCGCAAAGACGTTGTCGAGACCTTCGCGTTCCAACATGTCGATCGAGGCACGCAACCCGCGGAGCAGCGTCGTTGCCGGCGTGTAGGGGAAATACCCGGCATCGTTCGTCTTGATCATATCGCCATAGCTGAAGAAGCAGCGCGGCAGATCAGCGGTGTCGGCGCGGTCGAGCGCTTTCTGGCTGACGCCGACGATCGCGAGACCGGTCGGCAGCATGAAGCCCTTCTGCGAGCCGGAGACGATGACGTCGACGCCCCACGCATCCATCTCAAAGTCGATGGAGGCAATCGAAGACACGCCGTCGACAAAGAGCAGCGCTGGGTGATCGAGATCGTTCAAGATCCGGCGAACTGCCGCGACGTCACTCGTCACGCCTGTGGCCGTCTCGTTATGACAGACGAGGACGGCCTGAATTTCGTGGTTCGTGTCGGCCTCAAGTGCGCGACGGTATGCATCGAGCGGAACGCCTTCGCCCCACGGGGTGTCAACCGCCGTGACATCGAGCTTGAAGCGCTCGCACATGTCGACCCAGAGATACGAGAACTGGCCAAACACCGACGCCAGCACTTTGTCGCCCGGCGATAGTGTGTTGGCGATCGCGGATTCCCAACCGCCAGTGCCTGATCCCGGGAACACGAACACGCGACCGGTCTCGGTCTTGAAAATGCGCTTCAGATCGTTGAGCAGCGGGATCACGAACTCAGGGAAGTCCGGTGCCCGGTGATCCTCGAGAGGCACGTCCATGGCCTGCCGGATTTCAAACGGCATGTTCGTCGGGCCTGGAATGGCCAATCCGCGATATCCAGACATGAGCGCCTCCGTTGCTTGGTTCTCTTTCTTCTCCATCGAATGGCTAACAGTGGTACATGGCCCCGGGCAATACGCGGAAATTATTTCCGCGTTTGAATGCAAGGTGTAATTAATTGATCTTGCACCCTATTTAGGCATGCTTGTCCAAATTGACGCAGCCTGCAGAAGCGCTTTTCGCACTTGCAATCGACACGTGATGGCGTCATGCCGGAGCCATGTCACGAACCCGCTCCAAACCGCGCGGCCGCCCGCCCGCAGCCTCCGTCGCCAGCTCGACAGGCCCCGCTGCCCGCGGCCTCGACAACGCTCTGGCGCTTCTCGACGTGATCGCTGCCTCCGACGGCATCCTGCTGACGGAGGCGGCCCAGCGCGCAGGCGTCGCCCCTTCGACGGCTCATCGGGTGCTCACAACGCTGGAGGCCCACGGCTTTCTGCGACAGGACACCGAGCACGAAGACTGGCGGATCGGCGTCAAGGCGTTTGAGGTCGGCAACGCGTTTCTGCGCGATCGCAAGGTTGCCGATGTCGGCCGCCCGATCATGACCGAGTTGATGGAGGCGACCGGCGAGACCGTGAACCTTTCACTGCCGATGGACGACACGGTTGTGTTTGTGGCTCAGGTCGAGACGCATAATGCCCTCCGGGCTTTTGAGAGGCCCGGCAATCGCGCGCCGCTCCATGCCAGCGCGTCCGGCAAGCTGGTGCTCGCGCATATGACGCAGAAGGCACGCACAGCGACACTGCATCGGACGGGGCTTGAGACGTTCACGCCGGCAACGCGAAGTGCCGTGAGCGATCTCGCAGCGGATCTCGACGCAGCTATTGCCCGCGGGTTTGCGATCGAGGTCGGCGAACAGGCCGACGGCCTCACCTGCGTCGCAGCCCCGATTTACAACGAGCACGGCGATCTGACGTCGTGTTTGTCCGTGAGCGGTCCCGTCACGCGGATGGACGAAGTGCGCCGCTTTGAGATCGGGCCTCAGGCGCGACGCGCAGCCGATGCGATTACGCGCGCCATTGGTGGACGCCAGCCGCGACCGGCAGAGCCTGCCAGCGCGGCGCCCGCTGCTGCCGGCGCATAGGCTTACGGGCCCGTCCCAGCTAGCGGCCTATTCGCTGCGCAGATCAGACTGGAGCTGGTTGATAAACTCGTCGAGGCCAGCATCGCGGGAGCGCCGTCCGCGCTCGACGTGAAGAATGCTCTTCAGCCGCGCCGCACTCGCCTCGAAGTCGTCGTTGACGATGACGTAATCGAACTGCTGCCATTGCCCGATCTCATCGGCAGCCCGCTTCAGGCGGGCTTCAATGACGTCCATCGCATCCTTGCCGCGGCCGACAAGCCGCGCCTTTAGAGCATCCGCTGACGGCGGCAGTATGAAAACGCGAACCAGATCGTCGGGCATCTGCGCGAAGAGCTGCGCCGCCCCCTGCCAATCGATATCAAACAGGACATCCCCACCGGTGGCGAGGCGCTCTTCCACCGGTGCGCGCGGCGTCCCGTAGAAGTTGCTGTGCACCGGTGCCCACTCGAGCAGAGCGTTGTCCCGCTTCATCGCCTCGAAGGTCTCGACGGTGATGAAGTGATAATCGACGCCGTCGACTTCGCCTTCACGCGGTGCGCGCGTTGTAACAGAAATCGAGAGCGCCAGTCCGTCCTCGTCATCCTCAAGCAGGCGACGCGCAAGTGATGTTTTGCCTGCCCCGGACGGCGCAGACAGTGAGAACAGCAGGCCGCGGCGCTCCGGTCGGCTTGTGTTCGCGCGCGTGTCTTTCTCGGCGTCGGCCATCTGGCTCTACTCGATGTTCTGGACCTGCTCGCGCATCCGATCGATGACCGCTTTCAGCGCCAGACCGTGGCCGGTGACTTCGACATCGTTCGACTTTGAACAGATGGTGTTTGCCTCACGGTTAAATTCCTGGGTCAGGAAATCGAACTTCCGGCCGATGGCGCCACCGGACGCGATAAGATCACGCGCACTCGCGACGTGAACCTTAAGCCGGGCGATCTCTTCTTCGACGTCGGCCTTCGTTGCGAGCAGCATCGCTTCCTGATGCAAACGATCCTCGGCGAGTTCGAGCTCGCCATTGCCGAGGCGCGCGATGGCCTCCTGCAGCCGGCTTCGCACCGCGTCCGGCTGACGTGACGGATGCGAGGCGATCGCCTCAGTCAGCCCCGCGACCTCACCGACAAGATCGCTCATGACAGCGGTCAACCGACGCCCCTCCTCGCGCCGGGCCTCGGTCAGGTCTTCGAGTGCGGTCTCGAGCGACGCGAGCAGCGCTTCGCGATGGGCCGTCTTGGCCTGCGGGTCGCGGTCCCTTGCGTCATCACCCTCGGCAACAACGATGCCGCGAATGGTGAGGAGCGTCTCGGCTCTGATCGGCGGTCCATCGAAGCGCGCCCGCAATCGCTCTGCCGCCGACGTGACGAGTTCGAGGGCGTCAGCATCGATCCGCACTGAACCGGTTGCCTCAACCGGCCGGTAGCCCAAGTGGACGTTCACGGAGCCGCGTTGAAATCGTTTGGCGACGGCGGCCTTAACAGCGGCCTCAAGCCCGTCGATGCCTTGCGGAAGTCGTGAGCGGACATCGAGGGAGCGCCCGTTGACGCTGCGCAATTCCCAAGTCCACGATGCGTTGTCGTCGCTGGCCGACGCCGACGCGAAGCCCGTCATACTCTGCAGCGTCTTGCTCATAGTGCGATTGTCCCGCTCATTCAGCCGCGATCGATCCGAGACTTAGGGCAATTGCGGCGCGGGTGAAACGCGGGCGCGGGCTCACGGCGACGAAGCCGCCGCCGAAACTGTCGATTCAGCCACGCCTGCGGGCGGAGTGGCGCAGATCAACGCCGTGGTTTGCGAACCGGCAGAGGAACGGGGCCGGTGCCCTCGGCAGGCGGCGACGCCTGCGGAGGCGATGAAATGGCAATCGTCGCAACCTGACGGGCTGACACATCGCTTGCGGGCGGCTGCTTGGTCGTTGCTGCGTTGCCGCCACCACCGTTGACCGCAGCCGTGCTCAATGCACCCGTCTGGGCCTTCTCAGCCTGCTCTTTGGCTTTCTTCGCAGCCGCTTCCTTGCGCTCACGGGCGCGGATCTCGCGCTCGATCTGGCGCCACTTCTTCACGTTGCGCTGATGCTCGGCATTGGTCTTCGAGAAGATATGCCCACCGCGGCCATCGGCGACGAAGTAGAGATCGTCGGTCTCTGCCGGGTTCAGCACCGCCTCGATCGCCTGCTTGCCAGGATTGCAAATCGGCGTCGGAGGCAGACCGCCGATCTGATACGTATTGTGCGCCGTCTTCTTGCGGATCTCGCTGCGATAGATCGGTTTGCCCCACTGCACATCGCCGAGATAGAGCCCGTAGAGGATCGTCGGGTCGCTCTGCAAACGCATGCCCTTGCGCAAGCGGTTGTGGAACACGGCTGCGATCCGTTTCGGGTCATCGCGCGGGCCCATCTCACGCTGGACAATCGATGCGAGGATGATTGCCTCTTGCGCGGTCTGGATCGGCAGTCCCGGCATCCGGTTCGGCCAAAGCTCGGCAAGCAGGTCCTGCTGCGCCTTGTTCATGCGCTGCAGGACGCTCGCGCGCGCCATGCCGGGTCGGACGTCATAGGTGTTCGGCAACAGCACACCTTCAGCCGGTGGAGCTGCAATATCGCCGTCGAGACGTTCGTCCGCCATCAGCTTTCGCGTGATCGCAGCGCTCGTCGAACCCTCGGTCAGCGTTACGAACTTGAGCGTGCCGCGTCCGCGAGCGATCGTCGCCATTACCGTTTCGATGCTCGCGCCAGGCTTGAACTCGTAATCGCCGGCTTTGAGCTGGATCGGGCGCTCATTCTTGCGGAGGCGGGCGAGTGTGCGCTGCGTAAGGTAGTGCGCAATGAAGAGGTTCGTGTTGCCGATGACGCCGGCCTCACGAAGCCGCGTTGCGATGCTGCGGGCACCTTCCCCACGCGGCACGGTGACGGTCATCGGCTCCGACAGCGGCCCCGGCGCCGCGATGCTGGCGTTCAGCCAGGCAACGGCCCCGGCCGCGGTAATGATCGCAAGGAAGGCGAGCGTCAGGAGCCCACTCAGGACAGTCAGGCCGCGATTGGGCCCACGGCGATAGCGCCGGCTGCTCTCGGGCCGCGCCGGCACGCGGGTCGGCTCGGCTGCCTCGGAAAGCCCCGGCCGCAGTGTCGGTCCGACGCCATCGTCCCGGCGGGTGCGCTTGTGTCTGTTCGCCACGTTCAATGCCGCTCGTGCTGCTGGCGGGTCCGGCTGAGTGCGTGACGCCCACCGTCCGCATGCTTCCTATGAACCGTGATTTGGCCGAACCGTTAACGCCAAATATGGCGAAATCCCGCGCAAATCGCAGGCCAGTTGGGCCGCTTTGACAGCGTGTTGCAGGCGAACCGCGAAAAAACGTTGACTGTCCGTAACCCGCAGTGGCGGTGGCGCCGCTGGGCGCTAGCTGAAGCGCTTCATGACCAGCGACGCGTTGGTGCCGCCGAAGCCGAACGAGTTCGACAGAACCGTATCGATCCGCCGCTCGCGGGCCTTGTTCGGCACCAGATCGAACGATGTCTCAACGGACGGATTATCAAGATTTATCGTCGGCGGCGCGATGTTGTCCCGCATCGCCAGCAGCGAGAACACGGCTTCGACGGAGCCAGCCGCACCGAGCAGGTGCCCGATCGCTGATTTGGTCGACGACATCGACAGTTGATTGCCGCCGAAAATGCGCTCTGCTGCGCCGAGCTCGATCTCATCGCCCATCGGTGTCGAGGTCCCGTGCGCGTTGACGTAGTCGATCTCGCTCGGGTCGATCTCAGCGCGCTTGAGCGCTGCCTTCATGCAGCGGTACGCGCCGTCCCCGTCTTCCGCAGGCGCGGTGATGTGGAACGCGTCGCCCGAGAGCCCGTAGCCGATGACTTCCCCGTAAATCCGCGCGCCGCGTGCCTTCGCATGCTCCAGGCTTTCGAGGATGACGACGCCGGCGCCCTCGCCCATCACGAAGCCGTCGCGGTCCTTGTCGTAGGGGCGCGACGCTTCAGTCGGGCGATCATTGAAGTGCGTCGAGAGGGCTTTGCAGGCGGCAAACCCGGCCAGCGCGATCCGGCAGATCGGGCTTTCCGAGCCGCCTGCCACCATGACATCGGCGTCGCCGTAAGCGATCAGGCGCGAAGCATCTCCAATCGCATGGGCGCCGGTCGAGCACGCGGTGACGACG
>JBCBXS010000098.1:0-8557 GCA_039816475.1 Pseudomonadota bacterium
TCTCGATCACACCCGACGGCGATAGCCGCCGCTTCCTGATTGAGGTTCCCGAACACCTTGCCATGTACATCGCGCCGAAGGGATCAGTCGCACTCGATGGAACGTCGCTGACGATCAACGATGTCGCGGGCATTCGCTTCGGGATCAACCTCATTCCGCACAGCTTGACGGTCACGACCTGGGGCGCGAAAACCGCTGGCACCGATCTCAATCTCGAAGTTGATGTGTTCGCCCGCTACGTCGCGCGGCAGTTGGAGTTCCGCCGTTGAGTGGCACCATGAAAACCGCCGTGTTTTCGGACGGTCTCGGCTTCGTGTCGCCGACCGAGGAGATCATCGAGGAGTTGCGCAACGGGCGCATGGTGATCCTCGCGGATGCCGAAGACCGGGAGAACGAAGGCGACCTCATCATTCCGGCGCAAATGGCGACGCCGGATGCAATCAACTTCATGGCCAAGCATGGCCGCGGGCTGATCTGCCTGAGCCTGACGGAACGCCGCGCGGCCGAGCTGCAGTTGGCGTCGATGGTGCCCTCGAACGAGCAGCGGACGGGCACGGCCTTCACCGTTTCAATCGAAGCCCGCGACGGCGTGACGACCGGCATCTCGGCACATGATCGCGCGCGCACGATTGCGGTTGCCATCGACGGGACGAGCGAACCGGGCGCGATCGTCTCGCCCGGCCATGTGTTTCCGCTGATTGCGCGCGACGGCGGCGTTCTCGTTCGTGCAGGCCATACCGAAGCGTCAGTCGATCTGGCACGGCTCGCGGGCCTCAACCCGTCGGCGGTGATCTGCGAGATCATGAATGACGACGGCACCATGGCGCGGATGCCCGATCTTGTTCGCTTCGCGCAGCAACACGGTCTCAAGGTCGGCACGATCGAGGACCTGATCGCGTTCCGCCTGCGCAACGACCGCATTGTCCGACCGGTGACTGCGCGCGATGTGAAAACGGGCTTCGGCGACGGCTTTACTCTGCACGTCTATGAGACGACGACGGAGCCGGTTGAACACCTGGCGCTCGTCAAGGGCGATCTCTCGCAGCCCGGCCCGGTGCTCGTCCGCGTCCATGCCGTCAACGTGTTGAGCGATCTCCTTGGGATCGGCGAAGCCCGCGCGGCGACCGGCACGTTGTCCGAGGCGATCAAGGCAATCGACGAGGAAGGCCGCGGCGTGGTCGTCCTGATCCGGGACCTGCGGGCGAAGTCCGTCTCAGAGAGCTTCCAGCGCAAGGCGGAAGCGGCGGTGCGAAAGATCCAGGGGCAGGAGCGGCGCAACGTCGAGATCGGGATCGGCAGTCAGATCCTGCGTGATCTTGGCGTGAGCGAAATGGAAATCCTGACGAATTCGCCTGAGGCGACCTATGTGGGTCTTGAAGCGTTTGGGCTGAAGATTGCGGCGGTGCGGCCGCTCAAAGAGGGCTAGAGCCTTGGCAGGCACATCGACTACGCAGCGGTTCGCCCCGGAGGCGTTCCGCGGGCTTCCGGCACTGCTCGGGCGGCCACCGCGCATCGCGCTCATGGTCGCGCCGTACTACGACGACGTGACCGAGAAATTGATCGCCGGTGCTCAGGACGTCCTCGGCCAGGCGAGCGCGATCTCGACGATCTATGAGGTCCCGGGCGCGCTTGAACTGCCGCAGCTCTTCCACATCCTAACGAGCCACAGCATCGAAGGCATGCACGACCTGATGGATGAGCGCGCCGGCGGGGCGATGACCATTGCCGGACGTCTCGAAGAAGGTCTTGAGCACGAACTCGACGGCGCGATTGCGATCGGGTGCATCATCCGCGGAGAGACGTCTCATTACGATGTCGTCGTCGACCAGGCGAACTCCGGCCTCATGCAGGTGGCGATGGAGTTCGCCGTCCCGCTCGGAAATGCGTTGCTGACCGTCGACACGAAAGAGCAGGCCTTGGCGCGCGCCGAAGGCGGGGCCGATGGCAAGGGCGGCGACGCGGCGAAAGCCGTTTTGCAGCTCATCAAGATCGCCAACGAGACATCACCGGACCGTATGCGCGCGACGGGCTCGGTATGACGCGCACCAGCAAGCTCAAGCCGCCGACCGCCAGGCGCGCGGCCCGCATCTCGGCCGTCCAGGCGCTCTATCAGATGGACATCGCCAAAGCGGATGCGAACGCCGTGATCGAGCAGTTCCGCCACATCGGTGAGGAAGGCGCGGGCGATGAGGAACTCGCGATCGAAGTCGCGGATATGACGTTCTTCACCGAGCTCGTCCGCGGGGTCGTTCGTCTGCAGCGCACGATCGATCCGGAAGTCGATCAGCAGTTGGCCGACGGCTGGCGGCTTGCGCGCGTCGACAGCACGGTCCGGCAAATCTTACGGTCGGCGCTTTATGAGTTGATCGATCGCCCTGATGTGCCGGCAAAGGTCGTCATCAACGAGTACATTGATCTTGCGAAGTCGTTCTTCGGCGAAGAGGAACCGCGCGTCGTCAACGGCGTGCTCGACCAGCTTGCGCGCAAACACCGGCCGGACGAGTTCGCCGCCTGACGGATGCCATGACCGATCGCATCGAAAGCGAGGGGCAATGGATCAGCGATGTGCTGCAGCCTTTGGTGCGTCTGCCGGGCGCGTTCGACCTCAAGGATGACTGCGCGACGCTTGCGCCTCTTGAGGGCAACGCGTTCGTCTTCAAGACGGACCCGGTCCGTGCAGGTGTTCATTTCCATGCCGACGAAGACCCGGCGGCGATTGCGTGGAAGGCGCTCGCCGTCGGAGTGTCCGATCTGGCGGCAAAGGCTGCGCGGCCGGTTGCCTATCTGATGTCGGTGTCGTTCCCGGAGGCCCCGTCTCGGGCGTGGGCTGATGCGTTCGGCGAAGGCCTTGCTGCAGCGCAGGCTCAGTTCGGGCTCAGCCTTGTCGGGGGCGATACGGACCGTGCGTCGGGCCCGCTGTCGTTGTCGGCAACCGTCATCGGTGAGATCCCGACCGGCCGAACGGTCTTACGAACGGGTGCAAAGGCGGGCGACCGCATCTTTGTATCGGGCACGCTGGGCGCCGGTGCCATCGGCCTCGCACTGCGCGAGGGGGCAATCGCAATCGATGACGCAGCGCGGTCGGATGACGATCGCGCAATTCTGACCGCCGCCCGCGACCGGTACCTCAGGCCTGAGCCCCGGCTCGCACTCCGCGCCGCGCTCCGGCGATCGGCGACGGCTGCGATGGACATCTCCGATGGGCTCGTGAAAGACGCCGGCAGACTTTGTGCGGCGTCGCAGGTCGGTGCTGAAATTGCGTGGCCGCACCTGCCGGTGGACGCCGCCGTCCGCCTCGCCCATGGAGACGATGACGCGAGCCGGATGCAGGCGGCCGCCGGGCATGGCGACGACTATGAAATACTTGCGACGGTACCGCCTGATTCTGCGGCCGAGTTTGCCCGCCTCGCGACCGCGGCTGGTATCGAAGTCACGGACGTCGGTGTTTGCACGGCAAGTGGCGGTGCCAGATTGCTCGACAAGGACGGTCGCGAAATCGCAATTCCGCAAGCGGGTTACGACCATTTTTGAAGGCGTTGGCTGAAGCGCCGATCACGCCCTCTGTTGCGCTTTCGACTAATCCCAAAGATCGGATGTGGTCGCCTTGCAACGTGATGATCCTTTTGGCATTTTCCGCGCGCCTCTCACTTCCGACCGGTTGATGCCGCGCGCGTAAGGCCAGACGGCTGCGGTTAAGCATTCCATCGCGCAACAACCGGCGCTTCATCGTCTTTCTAAGGGGGAAGAACCCATGCAGGAGCTGCTTTGGGGGATCATGGCCTGCGGGCTGGTCTCCATTCTCTATGCAATTTTCACGATCCAATCTGTCATGCGCGCCGATACTGGCACGCCGCGGATGCAGGAAATTGCCGAAGCGATCCGCGAGGGCGCACAGGCCTACCTGAACCGCCAGTACACCTACATCGCGATCGTCGGCGTCGTTATCGCAGCTGCTGCGATGTATCTCGGCTGGCCGGTCGCGGTCGGCTTCATCATCGGCGCGGTGCTGTCGGGCGTCACCGGCTACATCGGCATGAACGTCTCGGTGCGCGCCAACGTTCGCACCGCGCAGGCTGCAGCCACCTCGCTCGCCGACGGCCTCGACATCGCGTTCAAGTCCGGCGCGGTGACCGGCATGCTTGTCGCCGGCCTCGCGCTCATCGGTGTGTCCGGCTATTATTACATCCTGACCGAAGTGCTGGGCTTTGCGTCCAACAGCCGGACGGTCGTCGATGCGCTTGTCGCACTCGGCTTCGGCGCATCGCTGATCTCGATCTTCGCGCGGCTCGGTGGGGGCATCTTCACGAAGGGCGCTGACGTGGGCGGCGACCTTGTCGGCAAGGTTGAAGCCGGCATTCCGGAAGACGACCCGCGCAACCCGGCCACGATCGCAGACAACGTCGGTGACAACGTCGGCGACTGCGCCGGCATGGCAGCCGACCTCTTCGAGACGTATGCGGTTACCGTCGTTGCGACGATGGTGCTTGCTGCGATCTTCTTCGGCGGCCAGGCGAACCTCGAAGCGCTGATGCTCTATCCGCTCGGGATTGGCGCGGTCTGTGTCGTGACATCGATCATCGGCACATTTTTCGTCCGCCTCGGGTCGAACAACTCGATCATGGGCGCGCTTTACCGCGGCTTCATCCTCTCAGCGGTGCTCTCGATTGCCGGTCTCTACGCGGCAACGGAACTGATCCTGCCGAGCTGGGGCGAGATCGGGGTTGCCGCCGGTCGGACGCTGACTGGTACCAACCTGTTCCTTTGCGGTGTCGTCGGTCTCGCGGTGACCGGTCTTATCGTCTGGATCACGGAGTACTACACCGGCATCGGCTTCCGCCCGGTGCGTTCGATCAGCCAGGCGTCTGTCACGGGCCACGGCACGAACGTGATCCAGGGCCTCGCGATCTCGCTTGAAGCCTGCGCGTTGCCGACCATCGTCATCGTCGGCGGCATCCTTGCGACATACAACCTTGCAGGCCTGTTCGGAACGGCCATTGCGACGACGACGATGCTCGGCCTCGCAGGCATGGTCGTCGCGCTAGACGCGTTCGGCCCGGTAACGGACAACGCCGGTGGTATCGCGGAAATGTCCGGTCTGCCTGCCGAAGTCCGTCGCTCGACCGACGCGCTCGATGCCGTCGGCAATACGACGAAGGCCGTCACCAAGGGCTATGCGATCGGCTCGGCCGGCCTCGGCGCGCTGGTGCTGTTTGCCGCCTACAACTACGACCTCCAGTTCTTCATTGATGAGGCCAACAAAGAAGGGGCCGAGACCTATCAGTTCTTCAAGGGGCTGGAGCCGGACTTCGCCCTGTCGAACCCATATGTCGTCGTCGGTCTGCTGGTCGGCGGTCTCATCCCGTACCTGTTCGGCGGCATGGGCATGACCGCAGTGGGCCGCGCGGGCAGCGCGGTTGTCGAGGAGGTCCGCCGCCAGTTCCGCGAGAAGCCCGGCATCATGGAAGGCAAGGACCGCCCGGATTACGCGCGCGCGGTCGATATGCTGACGCAAGCGGCGATCAAGGAGATGGTCGTCCCGTCGTTGCTGCCGGTGCTGTCGCCGGTTGTGCTGTTCATTGCGATCTACTTCATCGCAGGCACCGGCATTGAGGGTAAGAACGCGGCGTTCTCGGCGGTCGGTGCAATGCTGCTCGGCGTGATCGTGACGGGCCTGTTCGTTGCAATCTCGATGACGTCCGGTGGCGGGGCCTGGGACAACGCCAAAAAATCGTTCGAGGACGGCTTCGTCGACAAGGACGGCGTCAAGCACCTCAAGGGCTCTGAAGCGCACAAGGCGTCGGTCACCGGCGACACCGTCGGCGACCCCTACAAGGACACCGCCGGACCAGCCGTGAACCCTGCGATCAAGATCACCAACATCGTCGCGCTGTTGCTGCTCGCAGTCCTCGCGCACTGAGGGTGGACGGCCCGCCGGTGGAAACCCATCGGCGGGCTGCTCTTTCGCAAACGAAAAACGGGCTCCGGATCACTCCGGGGCCCGTTTTCATTTTCAGGCGGGGACGCGGCGCTCGGCAGAGCCGCTACGCACCGGTCCAGGTTGTCAGGATTGCGTCGTCAGCGTCCGGCGGCCAAGGTTGCGGAACAGTTGCTGAATGATCGTCTCATCAGCGTTGTTCGCTGACGGCGTCTCGCGCGCGATGTAATCGAACACGCGGCCGTCTTTCAGACCGTAATT
Source organism: Pseudomonadota bacterium (assembly GCA_039816475.1). Taxonomy (GTDB): domain Bacteria; phylum Pseudomonadota; class Alphaproteobacteria; order Rhizobiales; family Hyphomicrobiaceae; genus JBCBWG01. The sequence continues at coordinate 6,197 of JBCBXS010000098.1, forward strand.
GGCGACGCGCGTGACTGTGCCGAGCGGCGAGAAATAAACCGCGACCACTTTGCGATCGACTTCCTTGGGCTTGAAGAACGCCTGCTGCGTCATCGTCGATGAGATGTAGTAGTACGACCGGCCGTTCGCGGTCTGCGAGGTCGTAGCCGGAGAGCCGAGCGCCATGCGAACCTCGTCCTCACCCATGCCGGCCATCACCTGCGCCCGACAGACGGCCAAGGTCACGCTCAAGGCGAGGGCCGCGCAGCTGAGCGCTGGGCGAACCGCGGCAATCGGCTGTCGTCGGGCGCGCGTATTTCGTATCATCGGCATGCCGTAAGTCGTCGTTCAGAACTCTAGGTTGGGATCGATACCGGATTCGTCGCGAACCAGCCCATATCGTGGATCGTTGCCTGTGGGTGCTATCGCCCCGGCCGCGACTGCGATCACCGCTCGATCACATGACCGGACGGCATCACGCGGCAAACGCCGCCACGCAGGAGCACCTCGAAGGCACATGTTCGGACTGTTTCGCAAGCGCGACCCCCATCTCCAACCGGCAACAGAGCTTTATGGCTCCGTTGTGGCGCAGGCCAGAGCCCCTGAGTTCTACCGCGATCTGATGGTGCCCGACACCAAGGAGGGCCGATTCGAGATGATCGTCCTGCATCTGAGCCTGCTGATCGACCGGATCCGGTCCGAAGCCGGAAGTGCCGACCCTTTCGCAAAAGCGCTGACCTCGGTGTTCGTCACCGATATGGATGACAACATGCGCGAGATTGGGATCGGCGACCTGTCCGTCCCGCGGAAGGTGAAGAAGACCGCGGGCGCGCTTTACGACCGGACGCTGCAGTACCGCGAAATATCCGAGGAAGGCGGGGACGGCGCGCTCGCAGCCGCGATCTCCGAGAACGTCTGGAGCGAGGCCGATCATCCGCAGGCGGCGAAGCTTGCCGACTATCGGGAGCGGGCGCGGGCCTCACTGGAGAAGCAGGCGCTCGCCGATATCCAAGCCGGGACATGTCGGTTCCCGGATGTTCACGCTGCGCCGCTTTACAGCTAGCGGGCAACCGATTAGCGTCGGGACATTGAAAGACTTTTTCTGAATTTAAGCTCTCAGGTCAGGACACTTGTGAGCGGTCATACTGACGATCTGATCCCGACGATCGAGTGCCTCTACCGCGTGGTCGCGGGACATGCGACCTGGCAGGACGTCCTCGACGAACTGGCAAAGGTGACGCCGGACTGCGGTCTCATCATCCACGGCATGCCGAACCTCCACGGGTACGTCGCCTCCGATATCGCGGGCACCCACACGGAAGATGCAGTTCGTCAGTACACCGAGACGTATTACCGGATCAGTCCGTGGCTGGACGCCCACCGGGGCCAAGGGATCGGCGAGGTCTATCTTGCCTCGGATTTTCAGCCAGATCTGCCGAACGCGCACCCGCAATTCTTCGAAGAGTGGGCGAAGCCGAACAACTGCGGGGCCGGTGTCGCGATCAAGGTGCACGGCACCTCGGGGTCCGATTTCGGTATCCTGACGATCGACTACGCTTTCGATGCGCACGACCGGCTGGACGGGCCGATGTCGTCGATCGCCAGCCAGCTGTCGCCGCATCTGGTTGGCTGCTTCAAGAGCATCGAAGGACTGCAGAAGGAGGGCGCTGTCGCGCGCTCGCTTCTGGCGATGCTCGAGCGCTCGGACGATGCCTGCTTCGTGCTCGATCGCTGCGGCAAGGTGTTGGCGCAGAACGCGACCGCGACGTCGGCGCTCAATCGGGCGCGGGGCGTTTGCGTTGATGCGACCGGCCGCCTGCGCCTGCACGTGCCGCGCGAAACCGAATGGCTTCGCAAGGCCGTCTGCAACGCAGCGTCCAGAAAGTTCGCTTGGCCGGGTGGTGCGCCACACACGTTCCGGTTCAGGGCGCCAAGCGAGGCTCTCGAGCCGAACACGGTATCGATCATGGCGTTGCCGATGGGCGGCGAGGCCTCAGACCGGCTATCGTGGATGTTTGAGCCGAGCTGCCACGCGCTCGTTACGATCCGCTACCGCGCCGATCGCGCCAAACCGTCGATCGAAGACGTGCGCATCTCTTTGGGGCTCACCCGCGCCGAGGCGATTGTCGCAATCGCGTTCTCAGATCGCGGTGGGACGGCGAAGGAGATTGCGGAAGAGCTTGGCAGCAGCCCGGTCACCGTCGACAACCAGATCAAGAGCGCGATGAAGAAGACAGGGTGCCACCGGCGATACGAGCTGGCGATGCTCGTGTCCCGCTTCGCTCGCCCGGTGTAACTGTCTGGGGGCAAGCCCACGAAGGCCGGCTCAGTATTGCCGGTGGCGGTACCGCTGCCGGGGGAGCCAGCGGCACGGCCTCTGCG
>JBCBXS010000099.1:0-8519 GCA_039816475.1 Pseudomonadota bacterium
CTCGCGGACACCAAATACCGGCCGTGTCCGCTGCTGGTGAAATACGTCGAAGCCGGTTGGGTCGGCCGCAAGTCGCAGCGCGGCTTCTACGACTATCGCGGTGAGACACCTGTCCCGACGCGTTGAGGCTTTGAGTTCGGCCAACGGGCGCGCATAGGTCAACGGGCGGCGCTCGTGGCGCTCTCGGTTGAGCCGATCACGCGACGTTGCGCGTGTCATCCGTTGGCACAGCCGTCAACGCAGGCGGTTGCAGCACATCGCGCACCGGCGCACGGCGGGCCTCCGCGCGATAGCTCAACGCCTCTGAGACATGTGCCGGATGGATGACGTCGGCGCCATCCAGATCCGCGAGTGTCCGCGCGACCCGAAGCGTCCGATGGAAGCCGCGCGCGCTAAGGCCGAACCGGTCAGCGGCTGTCGCCAGCATCGCCCTGATGTCATCGGACATGCCGCACGCAGCCTCAAGCTCTGACGCGGGCACCGTCGCATTGGACTGCGGTGGCGCATCGATGGCAGCCCGCGGATCAGTGGCCTGCGTCGCAGCAGGTGCCAGAAGCGACATCTCACCCTGCGCCGCGAGATCGGCTCCCGGTGCTGGCCTTGCGTACCGGGCCTGTTGTGCCTCGCGCGCGGCCACCACCCGCGCCCGCACCTCGGAACTGCCTTCGACGGGCGGCGGCAGACAAAGGTCTGCGGCTGACACAGCACCGACCTCGACGATCAGATCGATCCGGTCGAACAGCGGCCCCGACACCCGCGACTGATATTCGTCTGCGCAGCGTGCCCCGCGCTTACACGTCCGCCCTGGACCGCCACCGCAACGACACGGGTTCATCGCCGCGATCAATTGCAGACGGCTCGGATAGGTCATGCGGTGGTTCGCGCGCGCGATGACGGTCTCTCCCGTCTCGAGCGGTTGGCGAAGGCTGTCGAGCACCTGCGGCGAAAACTCCGGCAGCTCATCGAGAAACAGCACGCCGTGGTGCGCGAGGGAGACCTCGCCGGGCCGCGGACGGGACCCGCCGCCGACGAGTGCTGCCATGCTTGCCGAATGATGCGGCGCGCGGAACGGACGCTCCGTCCTCAGCCCGCCGTCCGCCAGCTCGCCGGCCATCGAGTAGACCATCGAGACGCTCAGCATTTCCTGTGGCGTCAGTGGCGGCAGGATCGACGGCAGCCGGGCTGCCAGCATCGACTTTCCGGAGCCGGGCGGGCCGATGAACAGCAGGTTGTGGCCGCCCGCCGCTGCGATCTCGAGCGCGCGTTTCGCAGTCTCCTGGCCCCGCACGTCGCGCAGGTCGGGCGGATTGGCCGTCGGGTTCTGCGGTCGCGCCGGAGGCCGCGGGATGATCTGCGCGCCCCGAAAGTGGTTGATCAGTTGCAGCAGATGATCGGCTGCGATGACGTCGACGCCGTCGCCCGCCCAAACCGCTTCGGCCCCGCACCCGTTCGGGCAGATCAGACCCTTTCCGAGTGCGTGCGCGCCGATCGCCGCCGGCAAACCGCCCGGCACGTCTCGGATCGACCCGTCGAGTGCCAGTTCACCGACGGCTGCGAAACCGCTAACCGCGTCTGGCGCGACCGCCTCCATCGCAATCATCAACGCAAGTGCGATCGGCAGATCGAAATGACTGCCCTCTTTCGGCAGGTCCGCCGGTGCAAGGTTCACCGTCACGCGCTGATACGGCATGCCGAGCCCAACGGCGTGCAGCGCATTCCGGACACGCTCGCGGCTTTCGGCGACCGCTTTGTCCGGCAGCCCAACGATATTGAACGCGTGGTTGCCAGCGGTCAGCCGAACCTCGACCTGAACCGGCCGCGCTTCAATCCCGATAAACGCAAGCGTCGTGACCTGCCCGTACATCGCCTGACCCCGCTACGCGCAACCTTGCTCATCAGCGGTCGGAGGGTAGGCATCGGCAATCCAGGACGTCAAGAACATAATAGGAACGATTGGCCGATGCGTTGCAGCACCATTCGCGCCATCAGACGCAAGACGCCGCAAAGCCGCCAAGCCTCTGCCGGAATCGAACGGCACGCGGGAGGCCAGAAGCGTCGGGTCACTGCCCGGCTGGAGGGATTAGGTTCATGACGAAGAGATGGGTGGCGGCAGCGCTCGCCTCGGCAACGCTCGGCCTTGCTGGATGTGCCGGAGAATTCAATCGCGCAGAGAGTGGCACAGTCATTGGCGCCGTCGCTGGCGGACTGATTGGCAATCAGTTCGGTAGAGGCTCAGGCCGCGCGCTCGCGACCGCTGCCGGTGCGATTGCCGGCGGGATCATCGGTCATGAGATTGGCCGCGATCTCGATGAGGAAGATCGCCGGATGGCCCAGGCGGCTGAGTATCGTGCGCTTGAGGAAGGCCCGTCCGATCGTCCGATCCGCTGGCGCAATCCGGACTCAGGTCACTACGGCGAAGTCATCCCGCGCCGCGCGTATCGCGAAGAAGAGCGCACCTGTCGTGAGTTCGAACACCGCGTCTGGATCGACGGTCGCCGTGAAGTGATGACGGGACGTGCGTGTCGTCGCCGCGATGGCACATGGCGCAACGTCGGCTAGCCAGCGTCCGGTCTCATAACGCGCGTTTGGCAGCGTTTCAGGAGCGGCCAACTTTCGCTTCGATCGCGTCCCAGATCATGGCGGCGATGTCGTTGCCGCCAAACGCCTTCACCTGACGAATGCCCGTCGGCGAGGTCACATTGATCTCGGTGAGATACGGACCGATCACGTCGATCCCGGTGAAAATGAGCCCGCGGCGTTTGAGCTCTGGGCCGAGCCGCTCGCAGATCTCACGGTCGCGGTCGGACAGCTCAACCGGTTCGGCCTTCCCGCCGACGTGCATGTTCGAGCGCGCCTCATCGGCAGCCGGCACGCGGTTGATGATGCCTGCTATTTCGCCGTCGACCAGTATGATGCGCTTGTCACCAGCGCGGACCTCATCGCGGTACTGCTGCACCATGAACGGTTCGCGCGCCGTCGCCTGAAACGTCTCAACGAGTGCGTTGAGGTTGGTGTCATCCCGGCGCAGGAGGAACACGCCGGCGCCACCATTGCCGTAAAGCGGTTTGATAATGAGATCGCCGTGAGCGGCGCGAAAGGCACGCACATCTTCGAGTGCACGCGTCACCATCGTCGGCGGCATCAGGTCTTCGAAATCGAGGACCCAGACTTTCTCAGGCGCGTTGCGCACTTCCGCCGGATCGTTGACGACGAGCGTCTGCGGATGGATGCGCTCGAGCAGATGCGTGTTGGTGATGTAGCCCATGTCGAACGGTGGGTCCTGGCGAAGCAGGACGGCATCAAGATCGGCAAGGTCGACGCGGCGCGGGTCCGAGACCGAGAAATGGTCACCCTCGACGTCGCGGACATCCAACGTTGAGCCGCGCGCCATGACGCGTCCGCCATCGAGCGCCAGATCGTCCACGTGATAGTAGAAGATCTCGTGCCCGCGGGCCTTTGCTTCGAGCAGGATCGCGAATGTGGAATCGCCGTCGATCTCGATGCGATCGATCGGGTCCATCTGGCAGGCGATCTTCAGGCCCATCGCGTCCTCCGCCGGCGGCGCCCTCGCGCGTCGCCCTTTGGTCTATCTCGGCCCGCCGTTCGCCGGCGGCTGCAAGCCGTCGATGACATGGCGGAACGTCCAGAGGCGCGCAACCTCGAACCGGTCGAAACCGCGATCGTGGCCGCGATACTTCGAGAACCGCTGGACAAACGCGTCGGCGGCGCGTTGCAGACGCTGCTGCTGTCGAGGGGTTACGGCAAAACGCGCACTGCCGAGATCCGACCGCTGTTTAACTTCGACGAACGCAAGCCTGCGGCCGCGGACGGCGACGATGTCGATTTCACCGGCATGCGTCTGCAATCGCCGCGCAAGGATGCGGTAGCCCTTCAGGATTAGCACAACCGCTGCGACGTGTTCGGCCGAACGCCCCGCACGTTCGCGGCGGCGACGGCGGCTGGTCTCAGTTGCGATCGACGCTGCGTCTTCGCGTGTGTCACTCATCGGTCGACGTCCCCGGTGCGGGAGCGTCATCAGCGCGCGAAACCGCCAGCGCAAGATCGTAAACGCGGGAGCGAGAGACACCGAGCGTCTTGGCGACCTGTTTTGATGCGCGCGCCACGCCCTGTTCGGCCAGCGGCGCGACGAGCGCCGCGCGGATGATGTCGTCTGTCACTTCGCCAGCAGAACGATCATCTGCGCCGATGATGACGACGATCTCGCCTTTCGGTGACGAAGCGGTGAACGTCTCGGCCAACGCTGCGAGCGTGCCCTGGGCGACGGTCTCATGCAGCTTCGTCAACTCGCGCAAAACCACTGCGTGGCGCTCGGCTCCGAACACGTCCGCCGCGTCTGACAGAAAGCTCCCGAGCCGTTGTGGCGCCTCGTAGAACACGATGGACGCCGGAACGCTCTTCAGCGCCTCGAACCGCGAACGCCGTTGACCAGCCTTCGACGAGAGGAAGCCTGCAAAGAGGATCGCATCGGTCGCAATCCCGCTGACACTTGCCGCGGCGATCGCCGCTGAGGGACCGGGGATCGGGACAACGCGTTCGCCGGCTGCCAGAACATCGCGGACCAGCTTGAAGCCCGGATCGGAAATCAGCGGTGTGCCCGCGTCGCTCACCAGCGCGATCCGCGCCCCCTCACTCACAGCCGTAACGATCTGCGCGCGCACAGCGTCATCGCTGTGGTCGTCATACCGCGCGAGCGTACCGCTGATCCCGTAAGCGTCCAGCAGGCGCCGCGTTGTGCGGGTGTCCTCGCAGTAGATTTGATCAGCGCGCGCGAGGATTGCGGCAGCGCGGACGGTCAGGTCTGCGAGATTTCCAATGGGTGTGGCAACCACATACAGCGCTGGCGGAAAATCCTGGCTCATGGCCCGGGTCAAGACGGGGCCTAGCTCCGGCAGCCGGGGCGTTTTCGCGTCGCTGCTCATATCCGATGGCCGCCGATGGCCCCGCCCGGGGCGAAAAACACATTCCAAGCTAACACGGCAATTGCTGTGCGGCGCTCCCACAAGAGGCCTATCGTGTGCCACCGAATGAATTTACCGTATCCAATATGGGGATCACGGGACATTCGGATTGCGGCCCGCGCACGCAGCGCCGCGGTTGGGCTTCGAAAACGGCGTCCGTCGCGAAATTCAGCGTTGCGGTCGGCTTGAGCGTCTTGCTCGTCGGCTGTAGCGGCAATCAGACCTCGCAAAACCCGCTCTCCGCAACACCGACGGGCGCGCCAGCTTCCGCCACCGCGACGACCACCGAGAGCGGCAAAGCCGTCCCAGCGGCGCTGGCTGGCAGCACATCGTTTTCAGCCACCGTCGCCCTGTTGGTACCGCTCACCGCAACCGGACAGACCGCTGAAATCGCCAAGCGCCTGAAGCAGGCCGGTGAACTTGCTCTGTTCGAGTACCGCAATCCGTCGCTGCAGCTGATCGTCAAGGACACCGCGGGAACCGAGGAAGGCGCAAGACAGGCCGCCACAGCAGCAATCGAGGCCGGCGCTGAAGTCATCCTCGGTCCGTTGTTCGGTAAGGCCGTCACCGCGGCTGCAAGTGTTGCGCGCCCGGCCAACGTTCCGATCATCGGCTTCTCGAACAATCCGGCAGTCGCGGGCAACGGCGTCTATCTCCTGAGTTTCCTCGCCGAGCAGGAGATCGATCGCGTGATCGGCTTCGCGGTCGAAAGCGGGAAACAACGCTTTGCGGGCCTGATCCAGGAGGGTCCGTACGGCGACTCCATGCAAGCAGCCTTCCGGAAGGCGCTTACCCGCAACGGCGGGCTTCTCGTTGATCAGCGTCGCTATCCCGCCGGTGCGACAGGCATGCTCGCCCGTATCGATGAACTGCTCGAAGCCATTGCCGGCGAAGAGGGCCAACCGCCACGCGCCGAGGCGATCTTCGTGCCGGGCGATCCGTCCAACCTGCCCACCATCGGCGCGGCGCTCGCCAACGGGAAGCTCGATACGCAAAGCGTGAAACTGCTCGGAAATGGCGGCTGGGATTTTGCGGGCAACGGCCGGACAAAAGCTCTTCAGGGCGGCTGGTTTGCGGCGCCCGACCCGTCCGGGTTCGAAGGCTTCGCAGGCAAGTTCGCCAGCACGTTCGGGTCGCAACCGCCTCGGATCGCGAGCTTTGCCTACGACGGCGTGGCAATCGCGGCCGCGCTCGCAAAGGCCTACCCGAAAGGCACGCGGTACCAGGCGGCACAGTTGACGAACCCATCCGGGTTCAGCGGTGTGGATGGCCCCGTCCGCTTCCTGCCGAACGGCCTCTCCGAACGTGCGCTTGCCGTCATCGAAGTGGGCGAGGCGGGACCTCGTATCGTCTCGCCGGCCCCGACGACGTTCAACGGACCACAGGCGCGCGCGCAAACCGCACCGCTCGAGCGCAACGTCTTCGCGCAATAGCTGCGTGACCACCGCCCGCTTCCTGCTAGAAGTCGTCTACACCCGCAATCGCTGACGCTGGGCCTCCCCGCGCCGGGCACTATCGCGGGCCCGCCGGAACCGCTTCGATGTTGCAAGTCCTCGCGATCGTCACGCCCTTCTTCGGGCTCATCCTGCTTGGCTTTGCTTCCGTCAAAAGCGGCTACCTTTCGCGCGAAGCTGCGCGATACATGGTCGAGTTCGCAGTCAAGCTCGCGATGCCCGTGTTCCTGTTTCGGGCGATGCTTTCGATCGGCGACCTTGAAGGATCTCCGACGAACCTGGTGCTCGCCTACTTCGCCGGCGTCGTCTGCAGTTGGCTGCTTGCGACGCTCGTGACGTGGCTGGTGCTCCGTCGGTCTCAGGCGGACGCTGCGGCGATCTCGATGGGCGCGACGTTCTCAAACGGCGTGATGCTCGGTGTGCCGCTCGCGATTTCGACGTTCGGGCCGGAAGCGGCCGCACCGGCTGCCCTGCTAATCTCACTCGACACACCGATCCTCTGGATCATCGCAACGTTACATATCGAGAGCGTCCGCGAAGGCCGTGGCGGGTCTGCGTTTACCGCCATCGGCCGCATCTTCCTTGATCTCGCCCGCAACCCGATTGTGCTGTCGCTGGTGCTCGGGACGGTCGCGCGGCTGAGTGGGCTCACCTTGCCGCCGCTGGTCGACAAAGCGACTGGCCTGCTCGCCCAGGCAGCCATCCCGACGATGCTCGTCGCCCTTGGCGCGTCGATCGCGACTTACAAAATCGCGGGGCAGACCTCAACGCTCGTGACCATCAACCTCATCAAGATCGTCATCTTCCCGCTCATCACGTTCGGGTTCGCCGTCTATGTGTTCGAACTGCCGCCACTGTGGACGGCCATTGCAGTTCTGTTCGCCGCGATGCCGGTCGGCGCCAACGCCTATCTCTTCGCCGCGAAGTACGACCGCGCCGTCGGGTCGGTCTCGACGTCGATCGCGATCTCGACTTTCATAACGATCTTCACGGTGACCGCGTTGCTGTTCTGGCTGAGGACGATCGTGTGAGCCTCGTCCTGACGAGTGTTCTGCCGATCTTCTCGCTGATCGTGCTCGGCTATCTGGCAGGCCGCCTCGGCTACGTCGGCGAGACGACGTCAGCGGGCCTTGCAGACTTCACTTTCAAGCTTGCGATCCCTGCGCTGCTATTCCGAACGGTTGCCACCGCCGACCTGCCGGACGTTTCACCGTTCGCGGTCTGGGCGAGCTATTTCGCAGCCGTCTTCTCCGTCTGGGCCGGTGCCGCCCTCATCAGCACGTTGGTCCTCCGGCGCGCGGTTGGCGACACCGCTGCCATTTCGATGAGCGCGGGCTTCGGCAACGTCGTCATGCTCGGCATCCCTCTCGCGATCAGCCTTCATGGCGAGGCGGCCGCCGGGCCAATCGCGTTGATAATCGCGGCCCATTCGCCAATCCTCTGGACGCTTGCGACGTTGCACAACGCGCTCGTCAATCGCGACGGCCAGACGGCCATCGGAGACGTTTTCCGGCGCGCAGCGTCGGACCTCTCGCGGAACACGATCATCCTCGCGATCCTCGCAGCGCTTGCGTGGCGTGCGACCGGTCTCGCAGTGCCGGAGCTCGGCGTTGGCATTCTGGCGATGCTCGGCCAGGCTGCGATCCCCTGTGCGCTCGTCTCGCTCGGCCTGTCTTTGGTTGGCTTCCGCATCGCAGGCCAAATCCCGACGCTTGGTCTGATCCTTCTCCTCAAGCTCGCGGTGCTCCCGGTCCTCGCAGCGATCCTCGCGATCGCCGTGTTCGACCTGCCGAAAGTGACCGCGGCCGTCGTCGTCATCTTCGCGGCCATGCCGACCGGCGCGAACGCATATCTCTTCGCAACACAGGTCGGCCGCGCCATAGATTCAGCGTCCGGCGCGGTTGTCCTTGCCACGCTCATCTCGATCGTCACCTCCACGATCCTGCTCTTGACGTTGCCCGCCTGATCCCGACAGCCGATCTGGGCAAACCCGCCGCAATATCACCATCCAATGCCCCCTGCCGCGCCTCGTTTCAGAGCGGGTTCAGCGGCACCAGATCAGATGTGGCGCGAGGGAGGATCGGCG
>JBCBXS010000009.1:0-18159 GCA_039816475.1 Pseudomonadota bacterium
GTTACGATGTGCATTTGCCATAAGCCCAACCCGTCAGCGTGAGAATGATCAGCGTGCAGTCAGCCGCGAACTTAGCGTGCGAGAGCGATCAGTGGGAAGCGGGCAGGCGGCATGATTAATCGCTGGCAAGAGCGGCATCCATGAGTGCGAGGGCATCGCGGACGGTCGCAATCCGCACTTCTGTACGTCCAATGTCGCCGTACGTCTGTCGTTCGTGGAGGACGTCGCCTCCGGTCCGTTGCGCTGCGAGATGGACGAGCCCGACCGGTTTGTCAGCGGAGCCACCGCCGGGGCCTGCGACGCCGCTGACGGCCACGGCCAGACACGCCTGCGGATGTCCACTTCGTGCGATCGCGCCGGCCACCATTTCGCGGACGACGGCTTCGCTGACTGCGCCATGGGCTTCGAGCGTCGCGGGCTCGACGCCGAGGAGGGCTGCCTTCATTGCGTTCGAGTAGGTGACGAACCCGCCTTCGACGACATCGGATGAGCCTGCGATTTCGGTCAGTGCGCCGGCGATGAGCCCGCCCGTGCAGCTTTCCGCCGTGACGATCTTCACGCCTCGCTCGCGGCACGCTTGCAGGAGCTCAGTTGCCGCGTCGCGGATCTCGTCGGGATACATGTCGCGGGCTCCAACTCTTGCTGCTCAAACGAAAACGGGCACCGTGAATGAAGGTGCCCGTAGACTAATTCGGAACGTCGCGCCTGCGAAGCCGAGGCTCAGCGGCCGTCAGGCGACCAACCGCTCGGCGTGCTGCAGCAGATCGTCGAGCGTCTCACGGCTGTTGCCTCCCATAACTGCGGTCGCGCGCTGTTGCGCATCGAGCCATACGGGATAGGCCTCCTTGATCACAGCCTGGCCGCGCTCGGTCAGGTGCAGGCCGCGTCCACGACGCCCGGCCGGCGGATCCATGATGATCAGACCAAGCGCCAGCAGTCGCTTCAGGTTCCTCGACAGCGTCGACTTCTCGATATCGAGCGCGAAGCCGATCTCGACGGCGGTGATCCCGTCGCGGCTCGCGAGCTGCGTCAGAAGCGTGAACTGGCTTGCGGTGATGCCATGCGGGCGCATGGCATCGTCGTAAACCCGCGTCACGATCCGACTGAGCTGACGAACGCGCGTCGCAAGACACGCCCCCGAAGTCGTCTCAGCAATCTTTTCGATATCCTCGGAATCCAGCGTCGACTGTTGTGGCATCATATTCATGGCAGCTCCCCGGCAGCAGCCCATCGTCGGTGACGGTACAACCCTCTGTTTTCCACATGCAGCGATTCTCAAAAGACCGGCAAGATTTGGGTGGCGCGTCGCGACACCGGCCTGGCGCAATGAGGCGCTGTCGTGCCGGTGTCATGCGATCTGATTGGAAGCGCTCATGAAAATTAAGTCCGTCGTCGCGCACGTCCTCGAAGCTGAACTGTCGGCGCCGTTCTACTGGGCGTTCAACAGTACGAGGACACGCGGTGCATGCCTTGTGGAGATCGTCGCCGAGGACGGAACCAGCGGTTGGGGCGAGTGTTTCGGCCCGCCCCGGCTCAACGCCGCTGTTGTCGATGCCTTTCGTGGCTATCTCGTCGGTGAGGACGCGACAGCGACGGAGCGGCACTGGCAGACGCTCTACAACACGTTCCGCGATCAGGGGCAGAAGGGCCTGACGGTCTGCGCAATTTCAGGCGTCGATATCGCGCTCTGGGACCTGAAGGGCAAACTGATGGGCGCGTCGTGCGGGCAGCTGATGGGTGGGCCGCTGCGCACGTCTGTTCCCGCCTACGCGACCGGGACCTATCGCACGTCGGCCGATGACCCGGGCCGCGAGGTCGTCGGCGAGGTCGAGGGTTACGCGCGCGACGGGTTCGGAGCTGTGAAACTCAAGATTGGGTTCAATGCCGACGGCGATGCGGAACTGACGCGCGCGGTCCGCAAGGCTCTCGGGCCCGAAATCGACCTGATGGTCGATGCGAACCATGGCTTCGACGCGCTGGAGGCGATCCGCTACGGCAACGCGGTCGCCGATTGTGACATCGGCTGGTTTGAAGAGCCCGTCGTGCCGGATGACCTCGCGAGCTACTGCGAGGTCAAGGCGCGGCAGCCGATCCCGGTCGCAGGCGGTGAGTGTGAGTTCACCCGCTGGGGATTTCGCGAGGTGCTGACCCGGCGGGCGATGGACATCGTCCAGCCCGACACCTGCGCGGCGGGTGGGCTCAGCGAATGCAAGAAGATTGCTGACATGGCGACAGCGTTCGGCGTTCGTTACGCGCCGCACGTCTGGGGAACGGGGATCGGGCTCGCAGCCGCGCTGCAGTTGCTTGCGGTGCTGCCCGATCACCCGCCACGCCACATCAATCGGAAGCCGTTGTTGGAGCTGGACCAGTCCGAGCACCCGTTTCGGCAGGCGGTGCTCAAGGCGCCGTTGATGCAAGACCAGGGCAGTGTCGCGATCCCGACCGGGCCGGGCCTCGGCATTGAGATCAACCGTGACGCGATTGAACAGTACAAGGTTGCTGAGTTTCGCGGCGGGTGATCGCGCTGATCGGTAATACGGCGCCCGCCAAGTGGCGCTCAGGTGATGCGGCCTGGAAAGACAAGCGTGGCGGAGGCGAGCGCTGCGATGCCTTCGCGGCGACCCGGAAAGCCAAGACCTTCTGAAGTCGTTGCCTTCACGGCAATTCTCGAGACGTCGATTCCGGTGATCTCGGCGATACGCGCGCGCATCGCGTCCCGGTGCGGGCCGATCTTCGGAGCCTCGCAGACGAGTGTCAGATCAAGCTGCGTGATCTGCGCTTGTCGCTCATGGGCGCGCGCAACCGCATACGCCAGAAACTGATCGGACGCCGCGCCCTTCCACTGGTCGTCCGACGGAGGGAAGTGGCTTCCGATATCGCCGTCCCCCAGCGCCCCGAAGATCGCATCGGTGAGCGCATGGAGACCGACGTCGGCATCGGAATGACCGACGAGCGCATGGCTATGCGGGATCCTGAGCCCGGCCAGCCAGACGTGATCGCCAGGACCGAATTTGTGCACGTCAAACCCTTGTCCGACACGGACATCGGGGAGAGGTGGTTGAGCGCCCAAGGCGTCCTCGCTGAAGCGTTTGCGCGCGCGCGCCAGATCGTCTGCGGTGGTGATCTTGAAGTTGTCGGAACTGGTCGCGATGAGCCGCACCTTGAGGCCTTCGGCTTCTGCGACGGCGGCATCGTCGGTGAGGTCATCGCGCTCAGCCGCCGACAGGTGCGCGGCGCGGATGGCGTCGAAATGAAATCCCTGCGGCGTCAAGGCGCGCCACAGGCCGCCACGATCAACTGTCGTCTCGACCACCTCGTCGGAGTTCGCCTGCTGCTTCAGCGTGTCGGCCAGCGGGCAGGCCGCAATCGCAGCACCTGTTTCCTCGACGCCAGCGAGTACCTTGGTGATGTCGTCGTCGGTTACGAACGGTCTGGCCGCGTCGTGGATCAGGACGACGTCCGGCACTGTCTCAAAAGCTGCGAGCGCCTCGAGCCCGTTTCGGACAGACGCCTGCCGCGTCGCGCCGCCGGTGACGGGCGGCGTGACTTTACACTGAGGCACATCAAGTGCATCGCGGTAGAGCGCGGTGTCGTCTGCGTGGATGACGACCGTGACTGTTGTGATATCGGCGTGGCGCGCGAACTGTTCGACCGTTGCGGCAAGAACAGTCCGGCCGCCGAGATCGCGATACTGCTTTGGCCGCCTATCGCCGCCGACGCGTTCACCGCCCAACCGCGTGCCCCGGCCTGCTGCCATAATCAGTGCCGCAACGTTCAACGGTGATCTCCCCGGTCGCGCCGTGTCGTCCAATCCGATGCTTCATCGGCGAGGCCGCGCCTTGCGGCAAGTTGCAAGGCTCAGAGCGCGGAGATTACGCGCTATCGGCCGCGCTAGCCGCCCCGCCACAGGTTGCCATTATCGAATAACTGCACAAATTCATTGCAGCGCTTGAATTTGATCAAAAAACGATCAGAGTGATACAAACCTCTAGCCATTCGCCGATCTGACAGCGCCGATGAGTGAGCTTCAACCCGCTACAGCACAACCGCCAGCGCCGCTCGCAATCGGGCCGGTGCGGGTTGCCAACCCCGTCATCCTCGCGCCGATGTCCGGCGTGACGGACGTTCCGTTTCGCCAGACGGCTCTGCAACTCGGGGCCGAAATGGTCGTCTCGGAGATGGTCGCGAGTTCTGAGCTTGCACGCAACAAGCCGAAGGCCGTTCGAAAGTCCGAGCGCGGTTCGGAGCAACCGTTCGTCATTCAGCTCGCAGGCCGCGAAGCGCACTGGATGGGCGAGGGCGCGCGCATTGCTGAAGGTCTCGGCGCAGACATCATCGATATCAACATGGGCTGCCCGGCGCGCGAGGTGACCGGGATGTTGTCGGGTAGCGCCTTGATGCGCGATCCCGATCATGCGCTGGGCCTGATCGAAGCGGTTGTGGCGAACACGCGCCAGCCAGTGACCCCGAAGATGCGTCTTGGATGGAACCATGCGTGCCTGACCGCCGCGGAGATCGCGCGCCGCGCCGTCGACGCAGGCGTCCAGATGCTGACCGTACATGGCCGCACACGGATGCAATTTTTTAAAGGGACCGCTGATTGGGCTGCCGTTCGCGCCGTCGTTGAAGCAGCAAGCGTCCCAGTGATTGTCAACGGCGATATCGTTTGTCCCGACACAGCGCGGGCCGCACTCCGCCAATCGGGCGCCGATGGTGTGATGGTCGGGCGCGGCGCCTATGGCGCGCCCTGGCTGCCGGGACGTATCGCGGAAGCGCTCAGCTCCGGCCGCGACCCCGGCGATCCATCGCCGATGCAAGAGGCCGACATCACCGTGCGCCTGATCGACGACATCGTCTCGCACTTCGGACGCGCGGTGGGACTGCCGCGCGCACGCAAGCACATCGCCTGGTCTGTTGCCCGCGCCGGTGGCCCGGCTGAGCTTATGAGGGAGACGCGCCGACGGCTGTGCACGGCTGAGGATCTGGCGGTCATCGCAACGGGTCTGCGGGACGCACACATGCGCCGGGCCGAACACCTGCGGGTGGCAGCATGAGCAAACGCCGCGCGGCCGCCAAGACGCCCACCGGCGCAAACGTCGATGCGGCACCGAGCCGTCCTGCAAGCGTGCTCTCGCCGAGCGCGATGAGCTTCAACAACGACGCGATTGTCAGCGCGATCCCGCATCCCATCATGGTCATCGATCGCGATGGCGCATTCGTCTACGCCAACCCCTCGGCGGAGAGCTTCTTCGCGGTGAGCCTTACAAAGCTCCGCCAGAAGCAGCTTGATGACCTCCTTGGTTTCGGTTCGCCGCTTGTCTCGCTCGTTGACCAGGTGCGGCGAACGTCGGCCTCGGTGAACGAATACGGCGTCGAGGTTTCAACCCCGCGCGCCGATGCGCTCGTACGCCTCGCAGACGTTTACGCGAGCCCGATGATCGACGCGCCGGACCTCATCTTCCTCATGCTCCAGCAGCGGACGATGGCGCAGATGATCGAGCGGCAGCTCACCCATCGTGCAGCGGCCCGATCGGTCTCCGGACTTGCCTCGATGCTCGCGCACGAGATCAAGAACCCGCTGTCGGGCATTCGCGGTGCGGCACAGCTTGTCGAGCCGTCGCTTGATGACAATGACCGCAGCCTGATGCGCCTGATTATCGCCGAGACCGATCGCATTCGTGATCTCGTCGATCAGATGGAGGTGTTTGGAGACGAGCGTCCGCTGAAGAAGACGCCGGTCAATATCCACGACGTCCTCGAGCATGTTCGCCAACTGGCCGAGAACGGGTTCGCGTCTGACGTTGTCTTTGTCGAGACGTACGATCCGTCGCTGCCGCCCGTCGCCGGCATTCGCGATCAGCTCGTCCAGGCCCTCCTGAACCTCGTCAAGAACGCCGCCGAGGCCATCGCCGAGACTGGCGAACAGGGGCGCATCATGCTGCGCACCGGCTATCGCCCTGGCGTCCGCCTCTCGATCCCCGGCGCCGGCAGCCGCATCGCTCTGCCGCTGATGATTGAGGTCGAAGACAACGGCGCGGGCGTTCCAGCCGACATGATGAAGTCGCTGTTCGATCCGTTCGTCACGAGCAAGTCGTCAGGCAAGGGTCTGGGCCTCGCGCTGGTCGCCAAGATCATCGGCGACCACGGCGGGATCATCGAATGCGAGTCGGAGCCGCGGCAGACAGTGTTCCGCGCGTTGCTGCCGCTGCACGATGCGCGGTCTGAATTGTGAGCACATCAAACAACGACCGGCCCAATCGCCGGCACAACACCGATAGGTGATCGATCATGGCAGCTGGCACGGTTCTGGTCGCAGACGACGATACGGCGATCCGCACGGTCCTTAACCAGGCGCTCGCCCGCGCCGGCTACATTCCGCGAACGACGAGCAATGCAGCGACGCTGTGGAAGTGGGTCACGCAGGGCGAAGGCGACGTCATCATCACCGATGTCGTCATGCCAGATGAGAACGCGTTCGACCTGATCCCGCGAATTCGCAAGGCGCGGCCCAACCTGCCGATCGTGGTCATGAGCGCTCAGAACACGCTGATGACGGCGCTGACCGCGGCAGAGCAGGGCGCGTTCGAGTATCTGCCGAAGCCGTTTGATCTCAATGAGCTGATGACGGTGGTCGGCCGGGCGATGTCGACGCCGGAGATTACGACACCGGCGGCAGCTCAGGACGCCGAAGAGCTGCCGTTGATCGGCCGGTCCCTTGCGATGCAGGAGATCTATCGGATTATCGCGCGCCTGACGCAGACCGATCTTACCGTGATGATCACCGGTGAGTCCGGCACCGGCAAGGAACTCGTCGCGCAGGTGCTGCACAACTATTCAAAGCGCCGAAGCCGTCCGTTCGTCGCCGTCAACATGGCAGCGATCCCGCGTGAGTTGATCGAGAGCGAACTGTTCGGCCACGAGAAGGGCGCCTTCACCGGCGCGCTGTCGCGGATGGCCGGCCGGTTCGAGCAGGCCGAAGGCGGTACGCTGTTCCTCGATGAGATCGGCGATATGCCGATGGAGGCGCAGACGCGGTTGCTGCGAGTGTTGCAGGAGGGTGAGTACACGACGGTGGGCGGGCGGACACCGCTGAAGACGGATGTCCGTATCGTCGCCGCCACCCATCGCAACTTGAAGTCGCAGATCGAGCAGGGGCTGTTCCGTGAGGACCTGTTCTACCGCCTGAATGTTGTGCCGCTTCGCCTACCGCCGCTACGGGAGCGCCTTGATGATCTTGGCGATCTGGCACAGCATTTCCTGCGCATTGCCGCTAACGAGGGGCTCGGGCTTCGAACGATTGCGCCGGATGCTGTCGAGAGGCTCCGGCAGCACGGCTGGCCCGGTAATGTCCGCGAACTCGAGAACCTGATCCGGCGGCTCGCTGCGATCTATCCGCAGGACACGCTCACCCGCGACATGGTTGATGCCGAGCTGACCGTCGCCGAACCGCCGGCAGCCGAACAGCCGGCGAGCGAAGCAGAGACGCTTGCTGAAATGGTCGAGCGGTATCTCGCCCGCTACTTCGCCCAGTTTCCGGACGGTCTTCCGCCGCGCGGGCTACACGACCGCATTATCCGCGAGGTCGAGGCGCCGCTGCTGTCGGCTGCATTGGCGGCAACACGCGGCAACCAGATCCGGGCCGCCGAGTTGCTCGGGCTTAACCGCAACACCCTGCGCAGCCGTATCAAGTCTCTCGATATTAAAGTCGTTCGGATGCCCGGCGGCTGATTTTTCCCGGCCGGCTTCGCGCGCTTCGGCACGAACCCATCTCCGGCCCGTGCTTGCAATTCAACGCACTAGCCCCGCTGGCTCAGCCGGCAATGTCGCGCACGCCGATAGGTGGGGATGATCCGGCAACCCGACACCGGTTGACCTCGCGCCTTTGTCGCGGAAATGTCACAGTCTGCTGATTGAGAACCCCCGCCTGGTGACGCGACCGCCGCAGTGTGGCGCGCCGGCCAGTCACTCCACGGCCGCTGAGACCGCCACAACTGCAGGACATCGAACGGGCTGTGACCAGTGACGCGACCAGTGCTGCGCAACCGGCGACTGAAAGTCATCGCAACGCGCGGACCCATGAAATCTCGGATGTCCCGTTGCCGTTCGCGGATCGGCAGAACCAGTCGTTCACGCCGGGTCTGATCATTGTCGCGCTGTCACTGCTGTCGGCGCTCGCGACCTATCTGATCCTGACTAATCTGACGCCGCTGCCCCCGCGCGGTCCGGTCGTCCTCGTCGTCCTTGCGCTCAACGTCGTCATGATCGCGGCCATGATCTGGATCATCGCGCGGCAGGGTCATCAGCTCCGCAAGGCCTGGCGCGATGGCGTCTCGGGCGTGCGCCTGCACATCCGGATCGTTGCACTGTTCAGCGTCATCGCAACGTTGCCGGCCCTGATCCTCGCGACGGCTGCAACCACAACATTCGTGCGCGCCATCGACGGTTGGTTTGCGACCAAGACACGGACGATCATCGAGAACTCGCAGGACGTCGCCGAAGCCTATCTCGAAGAGCATGGGCAGGTGATCCGCACCGACGTCGACAACATGGCCCGCGAGCTCGCAAGCGCGAAACAGTTGCGCGCTGAGAACGCAGCACAGTTCCGCGACTTCGTCCTGGCGCAGGCGGTCTTTTGGGATCTGCCGGTCGCCTACGTCATCGACAAAACAGGCAAGCCGCTGATCACGGCGATCGAGAACGACAAGATCCCATATCGGCCGCCGCCGGTCTCCGTCATCAAACTGGCCGAGAACGGTCAGGTGCCCTTGCTGATGCCGCAGCAGGGAGATCGGGTGGCTGCGATCCGAAAGCTCGATGCGTTTCCGGGACAGTATCTGTTTGTCGCCCGCGGTGTGCGGCCATCGGTGATCGCACACCTTCAGAGGACGCGGGCCGGCATCTCAGAATACAACGAGCTGCGAAAGCGCCGGAACAGCCTGCAGGTAGCGCACGGGCTTCTCTATTTCATGCTGGCGCTCACGGCACTGCTCGCGGCGATCTGGGCGGGCCTCTGGTTTGCTGGCCGTTTCGTCGCCCCGATCGGTCGACTGATTGAGGCTGCCGAATACGTCTCGACCGGCAATCTGAACGTCCGGCTGCCCGTGCGCCGCGGGGAGGGCGATCTCCGCCGTCTGTCGTCGACATTCAACACGATGACGTCGGAGCTGAAGTCGCAGCGCGATGAGTTGATCGACGCGAACACCGAACTCGTCGAGCGCCGGCGGTTCACTGAAGCCGTCCTGTCAGGCGTTTCCGCCGGTGTCATCGGGATTGACGAGGACCAGACGATCCGCCTGGTCAGCGGGTCTGCTGCCGATCTTCTCGGCACCGATGCGGACGCGCTCATCGGCCAGCGCGTTGGCGATGCCTTGCCGGATTTCGACGCGCATCTGAAGTCCATCGGCGCCGGTGGCCGCGCACATAAAGCCAAGCCGCTTGCCACGATGATCAACGGCGAGGCACGCACGTTCGATGTTCGCCTGACTCGTGAGACCACGGGTGGCGACGCCGGGGCCGTCATTACGTTTGATGACATTTCCGAGCTTGTCTCGGCGCAGCGCGCGTCGGCCTGGGCCGATGTCGCCCGCCGCATCGCACACGAGATCAAGAACCCGCTGACGCCGATCCAGCTCTCCGCCGAGAGGATCAAGCGGAAGTACGGAAAGGTGCTGACAGACGACCGCGAGGTCTTCGACAAGTGCACTGACACGATCATCCGGCACGTGGGCGATGTCTCACGGATGGTCGATGAGTTCTCATCGTTCGCGCGAATGCCGGAGCCGGAAATTGCGGTGCAGGACCTACGCGCGGCCCTCCGCGAACCGGTGACGCTGTTCCAGATGGGCTCGCGCGATGTGGAAATCTCGCTCGCGATGCCGGACGAGCCCGTGACCATGGCGATCGATCGCCGCCTGATCGGACGTGTCGTGACCAACCTCGTCAAGAACGGCGCCGAGGCCGTCGAGGCCGCAGCCGAACGCGCCGACGCCGGCGCAACCTTCAAAGGCCGCGTTGACGTTGCGCTCACCCGCGACGGCGAAACCGCTGTCATAGACGTGATCGACAATGGCACGGGGCTCGACAAGGAAAACCGCGCGCGGCTCCTCGAGCCCTATGTTACGACCAAGGCCAAGGGCACCGGCCTCGGTCTCGCAATCGTCCAGAAGATCGTCGAGCAGCACGGCGGCACGCTGTCACTCGACGAAGCACCCGTCACCGAGACGCGATCGTCAGGCGCGTGGGTTCAGGTCCGCCTGCCGATTCGCGATCTTTCAGCGACCCAGGATGTTGCGACGTCGTCCGTCGCAGCCGAATAAAGCCGGCGGCGCGACCGCCGGCCAACGATGATGATGCAAGGAGGCTTTTCGAATGGCGTCAGACATTCTCGTCGTCGATGACGAAGGCGATATTCGCGACAACATCGCGGGCATTCTGGAAGACGAAGGCCACAATTGCCGCCTCGCGCGCGACAGCGACGAAGCCTTGATTGCGATCGAAAACCGCAAGCCTCAGTTGGTCATCCTCGACATCTGGCTGAACGGCAGCCGACTCGACGGACTGGAAGTCTTAAACATCATCCGCCGCGTGCATCCCGATCTGCCGATCGTGATCATCTCGGGCCACGGCACGATCGAAACGGCTGTGACCGCCATCAAGCGAGGTGCCTACGACTACATCCCGAAGCCGTTTACCGCGGACCGATTGCTGCTCGTGACGATGCGCGCGCTGGAGGCCTCGCAGCTCCGCCGCGAAGTCCAGCAGCTTAAGGTGCGCGGCTTCCAGAGCGCCGAGATGATCGGCAACTCGAGTGCGCTCAATCAGCTCCGCTTGAACATCGAGAAGGTCGCGGCGACGAACTCACGCATTCTTCTGCGCGGTGCGCCGGGGACCGGAAAAGAACTCGCCGCACGCGTGATCCATGCAAAGTCGATCAGGTCCGATGGTCCGTTCGTCGTCCTGAACGCAGCCTCACTCGTCGCCGATCGCGTTGAAGAGGAGATGTTCGGCGTCGAGGACCGAACCGGCGGGCCGCGCAAGGTCGGCGCGCTCGAGGAGGCGCACACCGGCACGCTCTACATCGACGAGATCGCTGATATGCCGCGCGAGACGCAGGGCAAGATCCTGCGCGTCCTGGTCGAGCAGAAGTTCCTGCGGCTCGAAGGCTCGCAGAAGGTCGAGGTCGATGTCCGCATCATCTCGTCAACGGGCCGCAGCCTTGAACGCGAGATGGAGGAGGGACGTTTCCGCCAGGACCTTTATCACCGCCTCGCCGTTGTCCCGATTCGCGTACCGTCGCTGGCCGAGCGCCGCGAAGACATCCCCGCGCTCGTCGACCACTTCATCCAGCAGGTTGCGCAAAGCTCCGGTCTGTCGCCCCGACCGGTCGGCGAGGACGCGATGGCCGTGCTGCAGGCCCACGACTGGCCCGGCAACGTTCGCGAACTGCGCAACAATATCGAGCGATTGATGATCCTTTCCGAGGGCGGCGATGAGACAACGATCACCGCCAACATGCTGCCCGACGAGATCGGCTCGAACGTCCCGCTGCCGGTGAACGGCGGCTCCGAGCATCTGATGTCGCTGCCACTGCGCGAAGCCCGTGAGATTTTCGAGCGCGAGTATCTGCTCTCTCAGATCAACCGGTTTGGCGGAAACATCTCGCGGACGGCGGAGTTTGTCGGCATGGAGCGCTCCGCGCTGCACCGGAAACTGCGCGCGCTGGGTGTGACGTCCGAGCAGCGGTCGGGTGCCGCCTGACGGGGTCCGGCTTTCGGGCCTGATAGGGACAGCAAGGGACGGCTCCGATGAAGGTCATCATCTGCGGTGCCGGTCAGGTCGGTCTCGGGATTGCCGAGCGGCTGGCGGGCGAAGCCAACGATGTGTCGATCATCGACAGCGACGCAGGCCTTTGCGCGCGTGCAAACGAGCGGCTGGAAGTCCGCGCCATCCAGGGCAATGGCGCGCATCCGGATGTCCTGGCGGCTGCCGGTGCGCGCGACGCGGACATGCTGATCGCGGTAACGCTCTACGATGAAGTCAACATGGTTGCGTGCCAGGTGGCGAACACGCTGTTCGACATCCCAACGCGCATCGCCCGCATTCGCGCGCAGACGTATCTCGACAAGGACTGGGCGAAACTCTTCGCGGCCCCCGGCATGGCCATCGACTACGTGATCTCGCCGGAGATCGAGGTCGGCACCGCCGTCCTCCGCCGGCTCGAACTGCCTGGCGCCTTCGAGACCTTCAGCTTCGCCGACGGAAACATGACCGCACTCGGTATTTCCTGCGGGCCCGACTGCCCGGTCGTCGACACGACGCTGACGGGGCTTGCAGATCTTTTCCCTGATCTTGCGGCGGTCGTTGTTGCCATTATCCGGAACGGTGAAATGCACGTCGCGCGCAGCCGCGACCGGTTGAAGGAAGGCGACGACATCTACGTCGTCGCGCCAACTGAGAGCGTCTCGCGCGTCCTCAAGATCTTCGGCCACGACGAGACCCAGGCGCGCCGGATCGTCATTGCAGGCGCAGGCAACATCGGTTTCTACGTCGCCAACGCGCTCGAGACGAACGAGCCGCCGATGCGGGCAAAACTCATTGAAGCGCGCCGCGACCGCGCCGAATCCGTTGCCGAGCAACTGTCGAAAACTGTGGTCCTGCACGGGTCTTCGCTGTCCGAGCAGTTGCTCCGCGAAGCGGACGTGCAATCGGCCGAAACGCTGGTTGCGATCACCAACGACGATCAGGTCAACATCCTGACGTCGGTGCTCGCCAAGCAGCTCGGCTGCGAACGCGCGATCTGCCTTGCGAACTCACCCGGCTATGCAACCATAATGCGTTCGTTCGGTATCGATGCGCAGGTCAACCCACGCGAGATCACAACCTCTCGCATCCTCCAGTTCGTGCGCCGCGGGCGCATCCGTGGGGTGCATGCCGTCCACAACGGGCGCGGCGAGCTTCTGGAAGGCGAGGCGCTGGAGACGTCGTCGGTGATCGGGCAGCCGATCCAGTCGCTCGGTATTCCATCAGGCATTCGCGTCGCCGGGGTCTGGCGCGACGGCAAGCCCGTGAAAGTGCGCGGCGACACCGAGCTGAAGCCGAAGGACCGCGTGATCATGTTCGCGCGCGCCGAGCTCGTCCGCGATGTCGAGAAGCTGTTCCGCGTCTCACCGGACTATTTCTGAGACGCGCGCGGTCGCCTGGAGCCGGCAGCGGTTGTTCCGGGTCCAGTCGGGTCGGGTCGCGCGATCACGCGTTGTCGTTCAGGTAGGTCCAGACTTTCGAGATGACGACGGAGCCTTCGCCGACCGCCGATGCAACCCGTTTGACCGAACCCGCGCGCACATCGCCAACCGCGAAGATGCCGGGATGCGACGTGCCGTAGGGCGAGTCAGCGTCGACGTCAGCGCCGGTCTTCACGAAGCCTTTCGCGTCAAGCCGCACATGATCGGCGAGCCAGTCCGTGTTCGGTGCGGCACCGACCATGATGAAGACGGCGGCGCTGTCCATCTCAGTAGCGTCACCCGTCGCAGCGTTCGAAAGCGTCACGCGAGCGAGCTTCTCGTCGCCGTGCAGCGCACTAATCTGCGTGTTGTAATGCAGCGTGATGCGCGGCTCAGCCTCCAGCCGGCTTGAGAGGTAATCAGACATTGAGGCTGCCAGCGATTTGCCGCGCACGAGCACGTTCACGTGCTTTGCTGTCCGGCTGAGATACATCGCCGCCTGCCCTGCGGAGTTGCCGCCGCCGATCACGTGGACCGGCGCGTTCCTGCAGTAGCGCGCCTCGGCGTCTGTTGCCGCGTAGTAGACGCCAGCGCCCTCGAAGTCTTCGAGCCGGTCGAAGGGGAGGCGCCGATACTGAACGCCGGCTGCGACGACAATCGCGCCGGCCGTGATCGTTACATCGTCGTCGAGCGTTGCGAGGAATTTGCCGTCGGCGCGGTGTTCGAGTGAACGGACGCGGCGCGGCATCGCAAATCGCCCGCCGAACTTCATCGCCTGGATCACCCCGCGCAGGACCAGGTCCGAACCGGAGATGCCGGTCGGGAAGCCCATGTAATTTTCGATGCGCGATGACGTGCCGGCCTGACCGCCGAGAGCTGCTTCCTCGACGACCATTGCGGAAAGACCTTCGGCGCCCGCGTAGACGGCTGCGGCCACCCCTGACGGTCCGGCACCGACGATGAGCACATCAACGGTTGCGCCCTTTTCGATCGGGAGATCGAGCCCGATCTGACATGCAACCTTGCGCGGCGTCGGATCTTCGATCGGCGGCTTGGGGTAGAACATCACAGCGGGGCGGACATCGCCCTCGAAGTAGTCCTGGACACCTGCGTCATCGAGGGCAACGGATCGGAAGGGGATACGATTGCGCGAGGCGAATGCTTCGATGGCCCGGATTTTACGGTCGGCTTCTGCGCCGACCACCGTCAGTGAGCTGTCGCCGCTTTCAGCCTGACGGCGCCAGCGGGCGGCAAAGACGGTGATGATGATGTCGCTCATCTCGGGGATGCGCGACATCAGATTGAGCATGTCCTGACGCGGTGCGACGAGAACGGTCGTGTCGCGCGCCGCGCGGATGGTGATTGACGTGGTCCCGCCGTTCAGAAAGTTCATGTCGCCGGCGAACTGCCCCGGCCCAAGTGTGCTCGGGATGAGGCGGCCACCCGTCAGCGGATCGACGACCTCGATCTCGCCTTCGGTCAGAAACAGGAACTCGTTGTGCGGGTCGCCCGCCGACCAGACGATCTCGCCGGCTGTGTAAGTCTTCACGCGAGAGATCGTGCGAAGCGCTGCAACGTGTTCGTCCGTCAGAGGGCGACGCTGCATTTCGCTAAGGGCAGGGGCGAGCGCTTCCATCGGCGGGGCGTCCTTCGGTTTGCATTCGGTCTGGCTGACTGGGCGGGAGCCGAGAGGCGTCGCGCTTGGCCCGTTACCGCGTCAGGAAATCAGGCGTCAGCTTCTTCACCCGCCACCCGAGATCCTCAAAGCGCATCTCAGCCGTCACGTCCGGTGCGCTCGCATCGACGTCGCGCGCCACGCCCATGGTCAAGCCCAGCGGACCAGCGAAACCGACACTCTTGATATTGCCGAGGCCGAAGCTCTCTGACGCGCCGGATGGGGCGGCACTCGGGCGCTTTGGGAAAAGCAGCTTCGCGAGGTCGCCCGACTTCGTCAGCTTGCCGACGACATCACTGACGACACCCCGCGCGTTTTCGTTGTCGAGCAAACCGCCGAGAAGATTCCCGCCGCCGCCCGATGGGGCAGATTGCTTGAGTGCCCCGTCCTTCAGGAGGGCGGTCAGCCCTCCGGCGCGCGAGACCTGCTCGATAACCGCTGTCTGGAGCACGGCGCCGAAGTCCTGTCCGCTCTTGTAGACCTCGACGAGCTTCGGTGCGGTGACGGTGGTATTGAGCGCACCGTCGACCACGCTCTCGACCTTGGACATGTCGATCGCGTCGGCCTGAAGCCCGAGCGCCTGCAGAGCCGCACCGCCGCCGGAGCTGACCTGCCGCTGGACCTGCGCAAGGATCGGCCCGCGCATCGACTGGCGAACGCTCTCGAAATCGATGCGCTCCTCGAGGACGGCGACATCTTCCGTCTGAAGACCCTGATGGATCTGATACCCGGAGAACGCCGGCCATCCGACGTAAAAACCGCCTGCGAGCAGAATGACCAGGAACATGAGACGTAGCATGGGGACCCCCTTCGTCCGCGCCGGCTGACTTCACGCGTCTGATTAAGACGTCGGCCCCAGCGCAGCAACGGCGCAGACGGAAACTGCGATTGCGCCACAATCGATACGGGCCCAAGTGAATGGATCAACCAACATCGTCGCGCGTCCGTTGCGGCGGCTCGACCGCTTGATTCGACGCGATTACTGTGCGCGGGCCGAACCGCAGTGGAGGGCGCTATGACTCGCGTCGTTTACATCAATGGCCAGTATCAGCCGTATGACAGGGCCTTCGTGCATGCCGAAGACCGCGGCTTTCAGTTCGGCGACGCAGTCTACGAAGTCTGTGAAGTCCGTGACGGCGCAATCGTCGATGAAACACGCCATCTCGACCGGCTCGACCGATCCCTACGGGAGTTGATGATTTCGCTGCCACTGGCACGGAACGCGTGGCAGATCGTGCTGCGCGAGACCATTCGGCGGAACCGCGTGCGCGATGGCATTGTCTATATCCAAGTCTCGCGCGGCGCGGCGCCCCGGGATTTCTATTTCCCCGCACCTGAAACACCGCCGACGGTTGTCTGTCTCGCGCGCCCGATCGCGCCGGAGCGGGGTGAGATGGCAGCGCAGAGAGGCATCGGCGTCCGCACGGAGCCGGATCCGCGCTGGAACCGCTGCGACATCAAGACGGTGATGCTGCTGCCTGCGAGCCTCGCCAAGGAACGGGCGAAGGAGCACGACGCCAAGGAGGTCTGGTTCACCGATCGCGACGGTTATGTGACAGAGGGCGGCTCGAGCAACGCCTGGATCGTCACCGATGACGGAGAACTGGTCACGACGCCGGCGACCAACGCCATCCTCCGCGGCGTCACGCGGATGACCGTGCTCGATGTTGCCGACCGGGAAGGGCTCCGGTTTGTCGAGCGCCGGTTCACGCCGGACGAGGCGCGCGCCGCCAAGGAGGCGTTCATCACGTCGGCGTCGAACCTGGTGATGCCGGTCACCCATGTCGACGGCCGGGCGGTGGGCGCGGGCGAAGCCGGTCCCGTCGCACAGCGCATCCGCCGCGCCTTTCACGGGGTTGCTGAACTGGTGCGTTAACGGCGCGGATGGCTTTCGATGCGTTCCGAGTGGGCTTCAGACGCCGCCTGAAGGCGCTGGGGCGGTCACAGGTTGCGGTCTGTCGCCGCGACTAAGGCCTTACGCGTTCCGTGGCTCGCACTTCATGCGGCAAGCTATATAGTTGAGCGAAGGCTGGCCGAGACCAGTCGGGATAATGACGAAATAGGATTTAGCCGGATGCCGACGGAACGCGCACCCAGTCTCCAGGACACTTTTCTCAATCAGGTTCGCAAACAGAAAACCTCACTCACCATTTTTCTGGTCAACGGTGTCAAACTTCAGGGCATCGTGACGTGGTTCGACAATTTCTGCGTGCTGTTGCGCCGCGACGGGCACTCGCAATTGGTCTACAAGCACGCCATCTCCACGATCATGCCGGCCCAGCCCGTCAACCTGATGGACCCCGAGGCCAGCAACGAGGAAGAGCAATCCTGATCGTCGCGAGGGGGCGAGAGCACCATCTCCGGACAACAGCCGACCGATACAACACAACCTGTTCTCGTCGGCGGTCCTGTCGCCGAGGCGACCGGGCGCGCTATGGTGCTCGTGCCTGTCCTGCCCGAACGCAATCGCGCGAAAGCCGCTGACCTTCACGCCCCCGATGACCGCCTGGGCGAGACCGTTGGTCTTGCCCAAGCCATTGACCTCGATGTCCGCGACGCGCAGGTCGTCTCGCTTGCGACCGTCAGGCCGGGTGCGTTGTTCGGGTCCGGCAAGATCGAAGAGATCGAGACCAGCGTCGCGGTGCATGAGATTGGCATTGTCATCGTCGATCACGCGCTGACACCGATCCAGCAGCGTAATCTCGAGGTTGCGTGGAAGACGAAAGTGCTCGACCGCACCGGTCTCATTCTGGAGATCTTCGGGCGCCGTGCTCAAACGCGGGAAGGGCGCCTGCAGGTTGAACTCGCACACCTGACGTATCAACGCGGTCGGCTGGTGCGCTCGTGGACACACCTTGAGCGCCAGCGGGGTGGCTTCGGCTTCCTCGGCGGTCCGGGTGAAAGTCAGATCGAAACCGACCGGCGGATCATCAACGATCGCATCGACAAGATTAAGCGTGAGCTGGAGACGGTCGTCCGCACGCGAAGCCTGCATCGCGCCGGCCGGCGAAAGGTGCCGTATCCTGTCGTCGCACTCGTCGGGTACACAAACGCCGGCAAGTCGACGCTCTTCAACGCGCTGACGGGCGCCGGTGTGCACGCTGAAGACCAGGTGTTCGCGACGCTCGATCCGACCATGCGCGAGATCAGGCTTTCCAGCGGGCGGCGGATCATCCTGTCCGACACGGTTGGCTTCATCTCCAATCTACCGACGACCCTGGTGGCCGCCTTCCGGGCGACACTCGAAGAGGTCATCAATGCGGA